>NZ_JBFULS010000007.1:0-140299 GCF_054049775.1 Methylobacterium sp. P5_C11
TGTGCAGTCCCGCGGTGTGGTGTGCAGTCCCGCGGTGTGGTGGCATCAATTTAGCTGTAACCGCCGCACACCGGGAGGCGTTATGGGACAGGTTCTTCACGGCTGCGCCACGACCACGCACGCGGTCAGAGCAACGCTACAGCGATCGAAAGCTCCGCTCAAAGATCTTGCCGCCCAGCATGGACTGAACCCCAAGACAGTCGCGAAGTGGCGTAAGCGAGCCTTCGTGCATGACGCGGCGATGGGACCGAAGACGCCGCGCTCTACCGTGCTTACGACAGAGGAAGAGGCGGTGATCGTCGCCTTCCGCCGGTACACGCTGCTGCCGCTGGACGATTGCCTCTATGCACTTCAAGCCACCATCCCGCACCTGACCCGATCATCACTGCATCGTTGTCTGCAGCGCCATGGGATCAGCCGGTTACCCGAGGTCGGCGGCGACAAGCCCGGCAAGCAAGCGTTCAAGGCCTACCCGATCGGCTTCTTCCACATCGACATCGCGGAGGTTCGCACCGGCGAAGGCAAGCTGTACCTTTGGGTAGCCATCGACAGGACGTCCAAATACGCCTTCGCCCAGCTGCACGAACGCGCTGATCGGCCCGTGGCCTGCGCCTTCCTGGAGGCACTCATCGAGGCCTGTCCTTACCGCCCGCATATCATCCTGACCGACAACGGCATCCAGTTCGCCGAGCTGCCCAAGAACCGCCGCGGCCCGACCGCCCTGTACCGCGTCAACCGCTTCGACCAGATCTGCCGGGCGCACGACATCGAGCATCGGCTCACCAAGCCAAACCACCCGTGGACCAATGGCCAGGTCGAGCGCATGAACCGGACCCTCAAGGACGCGACCGTCAAGCGCTACCACTACGACAGCCACGACCAACTGCGGGAACACCTCGCCGCTTTCCTGGATGCCTACAACTTCGCCCGGCGGCTCAAGACCCTACGCGGCCTCACGCCATACGAAGCGACCTGCCGAGCCTGGGCAGACGACCCAGGCCGGTTCAGATACGACCCAACCCATCTCACCTCGGGACTGAACATGGCGGACCTGCTCGTTGTCGAGGACCTTGCGCAGGTCGTCCGCGGTGATCGGCTCGTTCGGCCCGCGCCCGAGCCAGGAATTGACCTGGTTCTCGTAGCCGGATCGCCGAAGCTGATCGAGGAGTGCGTTGAGGCCACCCGGTAAGACCTGCTGGATCACGCCCGGCAACGCCTTGAGGGCCATCTGCCCCAGCGAGCCGCCGAGGGAATTGAGCAGACTCATATGGGCCTCCCGTCAGACAATCGGTCTTCCGGCATTTTAGGGCGCCGATCGGGAAGAGGGAGAGGCCGGCCGCCTGCGGCGGGCTCGCGTGAACCGCAATTTACTCGACAGCGCCCGGCCGTTGGCCCGGTATGCCGCCCTGGACGTCGTTCCCCGGTTGGCGGTCATGAGATCCCTGGCGCTGTGTCTCGTGCTCCTGGTGACGGCCGGCGCGGCGAAGGCGCTGCCGGTCAACGAGACCACCCGGGCCGCTGATGAGCGCGTCCTCTCGGATGCCGTCTTCGTCCGGCCGCTCTACGGCGCATATCGACATTGCGGCGGCGCCTGTCTGAAGAGCGGCACGTTGACGTGGTTCTGCTTCGCGAGGCAGAGCTGCTACCTGAGCTGCGCGACTGCGCCGCCCCTGATGAAATGCGCCGCCCCCTGAGGCCCGGACGCTCAGCGCACCTGCGTGCTGAAGTTCGGCTGCGGCTTCAGCGCCCCGTTCTCGCTCTGGTCCGCGACCGCGGCGGGCAGAAACTCGGCCAGCGCCGTGGCGACGCGCGGCTCCGGAACCCCGAGATCGTAGGCGAGGCGCTCGGTCACGCCTTCCGGCAGGCAGGCCGCGACTGCGGTCGCCGGCACCGTCTGCCGCTCACCTGACGCGAGCCACGACTCGACGGCGGCGCCGTGTCCGTCGGCGCGCAGCCTGTCGAGGAAGGCTGCCAAGCCGCCCGGATAGAACTTCGCCAGGGCCATGGCGATTTTGCCGCTGCCGGCCTCTTCGAAGGCTCGATCGGCCGCCGCGACAACATCGCCGATCAGGTTCTTCGCATCGTCGAGCAGGCCCATCACTCTTCACCGTCGCGCTTCTTCGTCGCACGGAAAATCGGGCGCCGGCCGGGATCGGCAAGCACGTGCGGCAATTGCGCGACGGAACGGGTAAGGTCCGTGCCCGGGAATCGCGGGAGCCTTCGATGAAGCGCGTGCATGCCGGCGTGCTGGACGTCGCCTATCGGGAGATCGGGCCGGCGGACGGGCCGCCCGCGGTGCTGCTCCACGGTTTCCCGTACGATGTCCACGCCTGCACGGCCTCCGCGGCGCTGCTCGCTGAAACCGGCGTGCGCTGCCTCGTTCCGTACCTGCGCGGCTATGGGCCGACGCGGTTCCTGAATCCGGCGACCCCGCGCTCCGGCGAGCAGGCGGCCCTCGGGGCCGACCTCCTGGCCTTCCTGGACGCCCTCGCCATCGAGCGCGCCGTGCTGGCCGGCTACGATTGGGGCGGCCGGGCCGCCTGCGTGGTCGCCGCGCTCTGGCCGAGCCGGGCCACGGGGCTCGTGAGCTGCGGCGTCGGCTACAACATCCAGAACATCCCGGCTGCCGGGCGGCCCGTCGCGCCGGAGACCGAGCATCGGCTCTGGTATCAGTACTACCTCCACGGCGAACGCGGGCGCGCCGGTCTCGGGGCGAACCGGGACGCCTTCTGCCGCCTGCTCTGGCAGCTCTGGTCGCCGACCTGGGGCTTCGAGGCCGCGACATTCGCCGAGACCGCGCAATCCTTCGACAACCCCGACTTCGTCGACGTCGTGATCCATTCCTACCGCCACCGCTTCGGGCTCGTCCCGAGCGATGCGGCGCTGGTGGAGACCGAGGCGCGGCTCGCCGCGCAGCCGGACATCACCGTCCCGTCCATCGTGCTCCTCGGCGCCGACGACGGTGTCGGGCCGCCACCCGAGACCGACACGGATGCCCGTCACTTCACCGGCCCGTATCGGCGTGAGATCGTCGCGGGGGTGGGCCACAACTTTCCCCAGGAAGCACCGGAGGCCTTCGCGGCGGCGGTCCGCTCGCTGCTGTAGGGACGGCGCAGGGGCGCGTCGCTTCGGCGTTGCTTTCGGGAAGCCCCTGGCTATAGTCCGCGCGCTTTTCGACCGGTCTGTCCATGCCGAAAACCGGCGGCAGGCTCGTTCGCCATTTGCAGGAGACGCTCGTTGATCACCCCCGCCTTCGCGCAAGGGGCCGCTACGGCCGCTGGCGGAGCGGAGATCGCCTTTCAGGTGGTCCCGTTCGTCCTGATCTTCGTGATCATGTACTTCCTGATCCTGCGACCGCAACAGAAGCGGGTCAAGGACCACCAGGCGCTGCTCAAGTCCGTGCGCCGGGACGACACGGTGGTCACCAACGGCGGCATCGTCGGGCGCGTGACCAAGGCGTCGGACGACCAGCCTGAGATCGAGGTCGAGATCGCCCCGAACATCCGCGTGCGGGTGGTCCGGACGATGATCTCCGAGGTCCGCGCCAAGGGCACGGTGAAAGCCGCCTGACGTCCCGGTTGAACCGGCCGGCGCCGAGCGCCGGCCCAAAAGAGAAACAGACGGCCGATGCTGCGCTTCTCCCGTGCGAAGATCATCGCGACACTAGGCTTGATCCTGGTGGGGCTGATGCTCGCCGTGCCGAGCTTCTTCTCGCCCGAGCAGCGCAAGGGCTTCGTCGCCAGCCTGCCCTCCTGGTTTCCCAGCTGGGTCGTGCCGACGCGGGCCATCGTGCTCGGTCTCGATTTGCAGGGCGGCTCGCAACTCCTGCTCGAGGTCGACCAGAACGAGCTGATCGCGTCCCAGGCCAAGGCCCTGCGCGATGATGTGCGCCGGGTTCTCCAGCAGGAGAACGTCCGCGCCGACGGCGGCATCGGCCTGCTCCAGCGCGGCGTCCAGGTGAAGGTCGCGGACGATGCGGCCCGGGCCAAGGTCCTGCCGAAGCTGCAGGAGCTGGCGCTGCCGATCACCACCTCGCTGGGCCAGACCGCCGCCCGGACCCTCGACATCGCCGAGCAGCCCGGCGGCGTGATCCGCCTGACGCTCACCGATGCCGGCATCACCGACCGCACCCGCCGGGCCGTGAGCCAGGGCATCGAGGTCATCCGGCGCCGCCTCGACTCCACCGGCACCACCGAGCCGTCGATCCAGCAGCAGGGCGCCGACCGGATCCTGATCCAGGTTCCGGGCGAACAGAATCCCGAGCGGCTCGAGCGCCTCCTCGGCTCCACCGCCAAGCTCGAGTTCCGCATGCTCGCCGACAGCCCGTCGGGCGACGTCGACATGCTGCCGTCGAAGGACGAGAAGGGCGCCAAGGTCCCGGTCGAGCGCCGGGTGATGGCCGATGGCGGCGAGCTGACCGATGCGCAGCCCTCCTTCGACCAGCAGTCCCACGAGCCGATGGTGAGCTTCAAGTTCAACCTGCGCGGCGCGCAGCGCTTCGGGCAGGCGACCTCCGAGAACGTCGGCCGGCGCATGGCGATCGTGCTCGACAACGAGGTGGTCTCCGCCCCCGTGATCCGCTCGGCAATCACCGGCGGCTCGGGCCAGATCACCGGCAACTTCACGGTCCAGCAGGCCAACGACCTGTCGGTCCTGCTCCGGGCCGGTGCGCTGCCCGCGAAGTTCACCGTGGTCGAGCGCCGCGTCGTCGGCCCGGGCCTCGGTCGCGACTCCATCGAGGCCGGCAAGCTCGCAACCCTCGTCGCTGCGGGCCTCGTGGTGGCCTTCATGTTCGCGACCTACGGGACCTTCGGCTTCATCGCCAACATCGCGCTGATGGTCCACGTCGGCCTCATCCTGGGCCTGATGTCGGTGCTGGAGGCGACCATGACGCTCCCGGGCATCGCCGGCATCGTGCTGACCATCGGAACCGCGGTGGACTCGAACGTGCTGATCTACGAGCGCATGCGCGAGGAAAGCCATGCCGGCCGCTCGCTGATCTCGGCCCTGCAGGCGGGCTTCGACCGGGCGTTCGCCACGATCATCGACTCGAACTCGACCATGGCGATCGCCGCCTTGATCCTGTTCTTCCTCGGCTCGGGCCCGGTGAAGGGGTTCGCCGTGGTCTTCATCCTCGGCATCCTGACGACGGTCATCACCGCGGTGACGCTGACCCGCATGATGATCGCGGTGTGGTACAAGACCTTCCGGCCGAAGGCCCTGCCGTTCTGAAGTTTTGGAGGGTCGACGAAGGAAGCGCTGGCGGCGCGACGGACCCCCTCTCCCGTGTGGAAGAGGGTTGGGGTGAGGGATGCGACCCATCCGGATAGGGCACGCCCCTCACCCTGTCCCTCTCCCGCACGGGAGAGGGGACCTGCGCCTCGGCTTCTCGCGTCGCGGCTCCCGTAGAAGAGACACGACCATGCGCCTGCTCCGCCTCTGGCCCGATGAATCGCATTTCGACTTCATGCGATTCCGGCGCTTCACTTTCCCGCTCTCGGCGCTGCTCTCGCTCGCCACGGTGGCGCTGTTCCTGACCATCGGGCTGAATTTCGGCATCGACTTCAAGGGCGGTACCCTGGTGGAGCTGCAGGCGAAGTCGGGCACCGCGGATGTGGCGTCGATCCGCCATACCGCCGCGGGCTTCGGCTTCGGCGAGCCGGAGGTGCAGGAACTCGGCAACCAGGGCACCGTGCTGGTGCGCCTGCCGCTCCAGCCCGGCGAACAGGGCCAGACCGCGGTGATGAACAAGGCGCACGCCGCCTTCGACAAGGATTACGACTTCCGCCGCACCGAGACCGTCGGCCCGCGCGTCTCGGGCGAACTCGTGCAGTCCGGGACCCTCGGCGTCGTGCTCTCGGTCGTGGCGGTGCTGCTCTATCTGTGGTTCCGGTTCGAGCGGGAGCTGGCGCTGGGCGCGATCGTCGGCACGCTCCACGACATCGTGCTGACGGTGGGCGTGTTCATCATCACCCGCATCGAATTCAACATGACCTCGATCGCCGCGATCCTCACCATCGTGGGCTACTCGCTGAACGAGACCGTCGTGGTGTTCGACCGGACCCGCGAGCTCATGCGCCGCTATAAGACGATCCCGACCGTCGACCTGCTCAACCTGTCGATCAACTCCACGATGTCGCGGACCGTGATGACCTCGATCTCGTCATCCCTGTCGCTGCTGGCGCTGGTGCTGTTCGGCGGCGAGGCGATCAAGGGCTTCGCCGTGGTGATGCTCTGCGGCGTCGTGATCTGCACCTATTCGGCGATCTTCATCTCGACGCCGGTGTTGATCTATCTGGGCCTGATGCTCTCCGGCGCCCGCGCGGCGGCCGAGCGTTCCGGTGTCCCGCAGGCGGCGGAGTAGTTTTTTCACGTTATGGCCGAGCCGGAGACTTCCAAGGGTTTCGAATCCGGGTTCGTGCCGGGGCGCCACATCATCGACACCTACGGCAATGGCGGCTTCCGCTTCGCCGGAATGTCCCACCGCGGCTCGATCCTGCTCCTGCCATCGGGTGTGCGCGCCTGGGAGGTGATGGAGCCCAGAGCGATCGACCGTACGGCACTTCGCCCGGTCCAGGCCGAGGCGGCGGGGATCGAGCTCCTGCTCGTCGGGACCGGCCTCGACATCGCGGCGATCGACCCAGCCCTGCGGGGCTGGCTCAAGGATTTCGGGGTCGGCCTCGACGTCATGCAGACCGGAGCTGCGGCCCGCACCTACAACATCCTGGTGGCCGAGAACCGCAAGGTCGCGGCTGCCCTGATCGCGGTGGCCTGATGCCGGAGGCCGATGGCAGGACGGCGGAGACCGGGCTCCCCTTCGCGCAATCCCATTGCGAGGATCTCGTGCGGGCCGGCGACCCGGACCGCTACTACGCGACCCTGTTCGCGCCGGCGGCGGCCCGCCCGCATCTGTTCGCCCTTTACGCCTTCAGCTTGACCATCGCACGGGTGCGCGAGGCCGCCTCGAACCCGATGGCCGGCGAGATCCGCCTGCAATGGTGGCGCGACGCACTCCAGGGGGAAGCCCGGGGCGACGTGCGCGCCAATCCGGTGGCGGCCGCCCTGGAGGAGGCGATCCGGGTGAACCGGCTCGGGCGCCAGCCCTTCGTCGACCTGATCGACGCCCGCGTCTTCGACCTCTACGAGGACCCGATGCCCCGGGTGAACGATCTGGAGGGCTATTGCGGCGAGACCGCCTCGGCCCTGCTCCGGCTGGCGAGCCTCGTGATCGGCACCGGCACAGAGCCGGGGGGTGCGGGCGCGGCCGGCCATGCCGGCGTGGCCTACGGGATCACCGGATTGCTGCGCGCCCTGCCCTGGCATGCCCGCTCGGGTCAGGTCTACCTGCCTGCCGACATCCTCGGCCGCTACGGTGTCACCCGCGAGGACATCGTCACGGGGCGCGGCGGCCCGGGCCTGCGCCGGGCCTGCGCCGACCTGCGGGGGCTTGCCCGGCAGCACCTCAAGGCCTTCGAGGCGGCCCGCCCGACCATCGCGCCCTCGGCCGGGGCCGCCTTCCTCCCCGTGGCGTTGGTGGAGCCCTACCTCGCCGCCATGGAGCGGGCGAGCTACGATCCGCTCAACACGCTCATCGAGCTTCCGCGCTGGCGGAGGATGTGGCGCCTTTGGCGCGCGTCGCGGCGGTTGGGATAGCGGCCGGGACCCGAACGGTACCGTTGGGCTTTGCCCGCGCCCGGCCGCCCGCATGCCGGAAAAGGCCCGAGGCGGCGACGTGCAGACGGCGCCGCCGGTCCCGCTGCCCTCAGAGCACCCGCGCCAGCCCGGGGGTCAGTCCTGGAAGACGGGCCGCCGCACCGGGCTCGAGCTCGGCCTCCGGCGATGCCAGAGTGGCGATCCGGCAGAGCCCGTCGCGGATCAGTCCCGTCACGAGCCGCCCGCCGGGCTCGAGCGCCGCGCGCCAGTGCGGCGGAATCGCCTGCACACTGCCCTGCACGAGGATCCGGTCGAATCCGCCATCCGGCAGGTCCGCGCCCAGCCCGTCCGCCCGGACGACATGGACCTCCGCGAGGGCCGCGAGCCGCCGCGTCGCCTCGCCGGCGAGGGTCGCGTAGCGCTCGAGGCTGAGCACCGCGCCGGCCCCGAGCCGGGCAAGCAGCGCCGTCGCGTAGCCCGATCCGGTGCCGATCTCCAGCACCCGCTGGCCCCGCTCGACCCGCAGCAGCGCCAGCATCACCGCCACAGTCGACGGCGCCGTCATGGATGCCCCGCAGGACAGCGGCAGCGCGATGTCCCGCCTGGCGTGCTCCCGGTACTGCGGCGGCGCGAAGGCCTCCCGCGGCACCTGCTCCATGGCCCGCAAAACCGCAGTGTCCCGAAGGCCCCGCCCCCGGAGCGCCATCACGAAGGCCGCGTTGCCGGCAGCCGCCTCCAGGCTGCCCAGATCGATCACTCGGCGAAGGCCTGCGCGAATCGCGTCAGCGTCGGCTCGTCGGTGAGGTCGAGGCGCAGGGGCGTGACCGAGATCCGCTTCTCGGCGATGGCCTTCAGATCCGAGCCGTGGCCCGGCTCGAACCGAGCCTTGGCGAAGGCCAGCCAGAAATACGGGTTGCCGCGTCCGTCGACCCGCGCGTCGATCGACAGCAGCGCCTGGTTGCGGAAGCCCTGCGCGGCCACCGCGATGCCCTGCACGTCGGCCGGCTCGCAATCCGGAAAATTCACGTTGACCAGGATGCCCGGCTCGATCCCGGTCTCCAGGATCTTGCGGACGACCCGCGCCCCATGGGTCCGGGCGCAGTCCCATTTGAGATTGCCGCGGCCGCCGGCCCCATAGGCCTGACTCATCGCGATGGAGCGGATGCCGAGGATCGTTCCCTCCATGGCGGCCGCGATCGTGCCCGAATAGGTCACGTCCTCGGCGACGTTCTGGCCGCGGTTGACCCCCGACAGGACGAGGTCCGGCCCGTGGTCGCCCAGGATGTGGCGCACGCCCAGGATCACGCAATCCGACGGCGTGCCCTTCACGGCGAAGCGCTGCTCCGAGACCTGCCGCAGCCGCAGCGGGTCGTTGAGCGAGAGCGAGTGCGACACGCCGGACTGGTCGCTCTCCGGCGCCACGACCCAGACGTCGTCCGAGAGTTCCCGGGCGATCTCCTCCAGGGTGGCGAGGCCCGGCGCGTGGATGCCGTCGTCGTTGGTGACCAGGATACGCATCAGCGGGTGCCCTCGATCCGGTTGAGCCCGCCCATGTAGGGGTGGAGCACCGACGGGATCGTGAGGCTCCCGTCCGGGTTCTGGTAGTTCTCCATCACGGCGATGAGCGCGCGGCCGACCGCGACGCCCGAGCCGTTGAGGGTGTGGACATAGGCCGGCTTGCCGTCCTTGCCCCGGTAGCGGGCGTTCATCCGCCGGGCCTGGAAGTCGCCGCACACGGAACACGAGGAGATCTCGCGGTGGGTGCGCTGGCCCGGCACCCAGACCTCGATGTCGTAGGTCTTCTGCGAGGCGAAGCCCATGTCTCCGGTGCAGAGGGTCATCACCCGGTAGGGCAGGTCGAGCTTCTTCAGCACCGCCTCGGCGCAGGTGAGCATCCGCTCGTGCTCGTTGGCGGATTCCTCGGGCGTGGTGATCGAGACCAGCTCGACCTTGTTGAACTGGTGTTGGCGCAGCATGCCACGGGTGTCGCGCCCCGCCGCCCCGGCCTCGGCCCGGAAGCAGGGCGTCAGCGCGGTGAAGCGCAGGGGGAGTTCCTCCTCGCGGAGGATCGACTCGCGGACGAGGTTCGTCAGCGGCACTTCGGCGGTGGGGACGAGCCAGAATTTCTCGGTATTGCCCGAAGCCGGGTCCGCATCGGAGTCCCGCGCCTTGACGGCATCTAGCCCCTTGAACACCGAGAACTGGTCGTCCTCGAACTTCGGCAGCTGCGCGGTGCCGAACATGGCGGCGTCGCGCACCAGGATGGGCGGCGCCACCTCGAGATATCCGTGCTCCTGCGTGTGCAGGTCGAGCATGAACTGGCCCAGCGCCCGCTCCAGACGGGCGAGCTGGCCTTTGAGAACCACGAAGCGTGAGCCCGACAGCCGGGCCGCCGCCTCGAAATCCATCAGCCCGGCGGCCTCGCCGAGTTCGAAATGCTCGCGGCCCTCGGTCAGCCTTTCGCGCGTCGCTGCGTGACTGCGGTAGACGACGTTGCCGTGTTCGTCCGCGCCTTCCGGCACGTCGGCCTTCGGCCGGTTCGGGATCGCGGCGAGGCGGTCGGCCAGGGCCTTGTCGGCCGCGTCCTGCGCGGCCTTCAGTTCCGGCTCGGCTCCCTTCAGCGTCGCGACCTCGGCCATCAGGGCGGCGGCACGCTCTTCGTCCTTGGCCTTCTTGGCACCGCCGATCTCCTTGGCCAGCGCGTTGCGCCGCTCCTGGTTGGCCTGCGCGGCCGAGACCGACGCCTTGCGCGCCTCGTCGAGGTCGATCAGCGTGGCCGAGAGCGGCGCGAGGCCGCGGCGTTGGAGATCGTGGTCGAAGGCGTCCGGGTTCTCCCGGATGGCGCGGATGTCGTGCATCGAGTCGGCTCGGGTCTTCTGCGCAGCGTCGAGCGCGCGGGCTCGCTTTGCCGCATCGCGCCCGGTGGGACAAGCGCGGCTGGGATCCCGTGCCGCCGGTTACGCCTTCGGCGGCGCCAGCTTGAGCTGGTCGATCGCCCAGAGCCAAGTCCCGTCCGCCTGCTCCCGGGCGACCTCCACCGAGAATGCGCCGTTGGGCAACCGCGCGAAGGTCATGGCCAGCGCGCCGTTGCGCAGGGGCGRCAGCGTCTCCGGGGCCGGGAAATCGGATTTCCGCGCCAGCAGGTCGGTGTAGAAGCTCCGGATCTCGGCATGGCCCGTGGCGACGACGCGGCCCGCCGCCAGAACCGCGTCCGGCTCGTACAGCGCGACGAGCCCCTCGACGTCGCCGGCATTGGCGCGTCGGTTGAACAGGGCGGCAAGCGCTTCGGGGGCGCGGGCGGTCTCTCGCATCTCGTCCGACATAGCGTCTCCTCGTTTGGCCTCGGCGGCCGGCCGATGGTGCGGCAATGCGCCGGACGGCCGATCTTTCCCCGACCGCCGGTCATTTCAGGCGCGTGCCGTCGCGGTCGGCCACCGAGACGGCCACCGGTATCCCGGCCTTCACGCTCTCCGAGACGGTGCAGAACCGCTCGAACTGGTCCAGCACCCGGTCGATCCGCGGCATCTCGACCACCGCCGCGCCGAGGCGGATGCGCACGTCGATCCCGGTGATGCGGAGGCGCCCCTCCCCGTTGCGCTCCACCCGGCAGGAGGCCTCGGCGGACACGCCCTGCCCGTCCTGCCGGAACTTGCCGAGGGCGAAGACGAGGCTGGCGCACAGGCAGTTCGCGACGCCGGAGATCAGCAGCTGTTCCGGGAAGGGGCCGGTCCCGCCGCCGATCGGCGGTGCCTCGTCGGTGATGAGCGCCGGCAGCGCCGCGCTGAAATCCACCGTGAAGATGTAATCGGCGACCTGGGTGATCCGGATCGTCGGTCCCGCTTCCATCGATGCCCTCCGGCGGCCCTGCGCCTCGACCTGCCGCGATGTCCAACGCCCGATCCGGGTTCGCGTTCGGAAAGCCCGCGCCCTGCGTCGGGAGACGGATGATTTCCCCGGGCGATGTCCGTAGAACCGGCTGCCTGACCGATCCGAACGCGAACCCCCCGATCCGATGACGAGCCCCGCGACCCTGGATACCCTGATGCCTCTTCTGGAGCGCATCGCCACAGCGCTGGAGCGGGCCGCGCCGACCGCCCCGCCGGCCTTCGATCCCGCCGCCGCGGACGCCTTCCTGTGGGGTCCCGAGCGCCGTCTGACCCCGGTGCCGGAGGTGGCGCGAGTGGAGATGGGCCTGCTCACCGGCATCGACCGGGCGCGCGACATCCTGGTCGAGAACACCGAGCGCTTCGCCCGCGGCCTGCCGGCCAACAACGCCCTGCTGTGGGGCGCCCGCGGCATGGGCAAGTCCTCGCTGGTCAAGGCGGCCCATGCCGAGATCAACGCCCGCCGGCCCGCCGGCAGCCGGCCGATGAAGCTCGTGGAGATCCACCGCGAGGACATCGAGGCGCTGCCCGACCTGATGGCCCTGCTGCGCCCGGACCCGCACCGCTGGCTCGTCTACTGCGACGATCTCTCCTTCGACGCGGACGACACCTCGTACAAGTCGCTCAAGACCGCGCTGGACGGCGGCATCGAGGGCCGGCCGAACAACGTGCTGTTCTACGCCACCTCCAACCGACGGCACCTGCTGGCCCGCGACATGGTGGAGAACGAGCGCTCCACGGCGATCAATCCCGGCGAGGCCGTGGAGGAGAAGGTCTCGCTGTCCGACCGGTTCGGCCTGTGGCTCGGCTTCCACAAGTGCAGCCAGGACGAGTATCTCGCGATGATCCGCGCCTATGCCGACCGCCACGGCCTCGCCGTGCCGCCGGAGCAGCTGCGCGCCGAATCGCTGGAATGGTCCACCACGCGCGGCTCGCGCTCGGGCCGGACCGCCTTCCAGTTCATCCAGGACCTGGCCGGGCGGCTCGGCAAGACGCTGGACTGACGGATACCCAGCTACCGCCCGCTCGACCCGAACCCGCCCGACCCGCGCCCCGAGGCGGGGGCCGCCTCGCCCTTCAGCACGGTCAGCACCGGTCGGGTGATCCGCGTGAAGACGAGCTGCGCGATCCGCTCGCCCGGCTCGATCCGGACGGGCTCGGAAGCGTCGCGGTTCCAGGCGGAGACCATCAGCGGCCCTTCGTAATCCGCGTCGATGACGCCGGTGCCGTTGCCGAGCACCAAGCCCTCGCGGTGCCCGCGCCCCGAACGGGGAAAGATCAGCCCGCACCACGCGGGATCGCGGATCAGGACGCTGAACCCCGCCGGAATCAGCACCGGCTTGGCCTGGGGTTGCAGCACAAGCGGCGCGTCGAGGCAGGCATGCAGGTCGAGGCCCGCGGCGGCCGACGAGCCCCAACGCGGGAAGCCCCACTCGGGCAACCGCGGGTCGAGCAGTTGCAGGCCGACTTCCGGCAGATCGCTCACGCGCCGAGCCGCCCGATCGCCTCGGCCAGGGCCAGGGTGCGCCGGGCGGACTCGACGTGGAGGCGCTCGACCATCTGCCCGTCGAGGGCGATGACGCCCCGCTCGCGGTTCTCCGGCGCCGCGAAGGCGTCGACCACGCGCCGCGCCTGCGCGATCTCGTCGGCCTCCGGCCCGAAGGCGGCGTTGGCCGGGTCGATCTGGCTCGGATGGATCAGCATCTTGCCGTCGAAGCCGAGGTCGCGCCCCTGCCGGCACTCGGCGTCGAACCCCGGCGCGTCGCGCAGGTCGGTGAATACGCCGTCGATCGCCTCGATCTCGTAGGCCCGGGCCGCAGCCAGCACCGTCATGAGCCACGGCACGAGGGCCGCCCGTCCCGGGGGCCGGATACGCGCGGCCTTCAGCAGGTCGTTGGGGCCGATCACAAAGGCGGCGAGCCGACCGTCCACGTCCCGGGCCGCCCCAGCGATCTCGGCGGCGTTCACCACCGCCATGGGCGTCTCGATCATCGCCCAGACCCGGGTCGCCTGCGGCGCGCCGAGCCGGCGCAGCCGGGAGCCGACGGCGATCAGCGTGTCGGAACTGCGCACCTTCGGGACCAGGATCGCGTCCGGCGCGGCCGTGGCCAGCGCCGTGAGATCCGCCTCGCCATCCTCGGTCTCGGGCGGGTTGATCCGCACCACCACCTCGCGGGGGCCGAAGCCGCGCGCCGCCACCGCGGCGGCGACCTGTACGCGCGCCGCCGCCCTGGCCTCGGGCGCGGTGCCGTCCTCCAGGTCGATCAGGATGACGTCGGCCGGCAGCGACCGTGCCTTTTCCAGTGCCCGGGCGTTGGAGCCGGGCATCGCCAGCACGCTGCGGCGGGGACGGATCTCGCTCATCACGCTTCTCCCGGGGCGGCGGCGCCCGCCGCGTCGCGGATAGCTCTCCGCGGGCAGGCGGGCAAGGATCCGGACGGCGTTCTGCGGCGCGGGCGACAGTGAGGAGCGGCATGGGGCGGTGGATCGCGGGGCTGGACGGCTGCCAGGGTGCCTGGGCGGGGGCGCTGATCGACCTCGATGATCCCGGCCGGCACCGCTGCGCCCTGTTCCCGGACCTGGCTGCGCTCCTCGACGCACCCGAGCAGCCGCGCTGCGTCGGGATCGACGTGCCCATCGGGCTGCCCGACCGGATCCGCGGCGGCGGCCGGGCCGCCGACCGGGCGGCGCGTGCCCGGCTCGGAGCGGCGCGGTCGTCGGTCTTCCCGATGCCGCCGCGGGCTGCCGTCTACGCCCCAGACTACGCGGCCGCCAAGGCCGCTTCGCGCGCTGCCAGCGATCCGCCCTTCGCCCCCTCGATCCAGGGCTACAACATCTTCCCCTATGTCCGCGCGGTCGACACGCTGCTGCGGGAGCGGCCGGAGGTGCGCGGGCGGGTCCACGAGGTCCATCCCGAGGTCGCCTTCCATGCCCTCAACGGCGGCCACCCCCTCGGGCTGCCCAAGAAGGGCGCCCGCGCCCGGGCGGGGCTGGACCTCCGGCGGACGCTCCTCGCGGCGGCGGGCCTGCCGGCCCCGCTGATCGCGACACGGGTGAAGGGCGTTCCGGAGAACGACCACCTCGATGCTCTGGCCGCGCTGGTGGTGGCCCGCGACATCCTCCTGGGACGAGCCGTACCGCTGCCGGATCCGCCGGACGAGGACGCCTACGGGCTACCCGTGGTGATCTGGGCACCGGCGCTCGGCGGGACCGGGGAGAGCGCGGCGCACGCAGCGCGGTAGCGCCGTGCGCCGCCGATCGGCAGCGGAACCGTGCTGTTTTGCGCGGAGCCAGTGTCCGTGCCCGGGCATCCGCTCTAGCTCTGGCTGCATGAGTGCCGACAACCCCCTTCCCGTCCGTCACATCGCCCGCGCGATCGTCCTCGATCCGCAGGACCGCATCCTGCTCATCGCCTACACGTCGGTGCACGCGAAGGAGCCGGACGGCGCGCCGCTGCGCTTCTGGTTCATGCCCGGCGGCGGTCTGGAGCCCGGCGAGGACCACGTCACGGCCTGCCGCCGGGAGCTGGAGGAGGAGATCGGCCGTCCCGACGTCACGATCGGCCCGCAGGTCGCCGCCTGCGACGGCCCGTTCCACCTGTTCCGACAGTCGCGGGACGCCCGGGAGCGCTACTTCCTGGTCCGCCTGCCCGACGACCGGGTCGATACGAGCCGCCTCGCCGAGACCGAGGACAACCCGCTGATCGGAACGCGCTGGTGGCCCCTCGCGGAACTCCGCGCCAGCGGCGAGCGCGTCGAGCCGGCCGGCCTCGCCGACCTTGCGGCCGAGCTCGCGAGCGGGACTATTCCGACACAGCCACGCGTTCTTGCTTGGCGCGAACCTTGAGTTCACCCCCGCCGACGCGGGATTGTCTAACTGGAGACGACGTGATGTTCCCCGTTTACCTGACCGAAGGCTACCGGTCCTTCCTGCTCGACCGCTTCCCGACCGAGCGGCGGCGCTTCGCGCAACTCGCGTCCAGTCAGAACCCGGAAATCCTGGTCATCAGCTGCTGCGACAGCCGGGTGTCCCCGAGCGCGATCTTCAATGCCGGGCCGGGCGAGCTGTTCACGATCCGCAACGTCGCCAACCTCGTGCCGGTCTACCAGCCCGACGGCCAGTATCACGGCACCTCGGCGGCTCTGGAATTCGCCGTCCAGGCTCTCGAGGTGAAGCACATCGTGGTGCTCGGTCATGCTACCTGCGGCGGCATCAAGGCCTACGCCAACAAGGCCAAGCCGCTCTCGCCCGGCGACTTCATCGGGAAATGGGTCTCGCTCGTCGGTCAGGCCGAGGACAAGGCCGGCGATCCCGAAGCACCGGGCTATCTGACCCGGCTGGAACACGCCGTGGTCGTCCAGAGCATGGAGAACCTGTTGACCTTCCCGTTCGTGAAGGAGCGGGTCGATAGCGGCCGGCTGGAGATCCACGGCGCCCATTTCGGCGTGGCCAGCGGCTCCCTGCTGGTGCGCGATCCGCAGTCCGGCGAGTTCAAGGCGCCGATCGACACCGCCGGACTGGCGGTCCGCTCGGTGGCCGCCATCGCCTGCGAGTGAGCGAGCGGCGCTGACGCCGCGGATCGGAACCGGCCCTCCCGGTTCCGATCCGCGCGATCCCGGACCCGGGCCGCGGGCTCTCCCGACACGAAAAAGGCGGCGGGCTCGCGCCCCCCGCCTTTCGGCCCGGCCGAAGCCGAGCCGCCCATCAACCGGGTGCCGACGACTTACATCGCGCCCGGCAGGCGCTGGGCCTGGTTGTAATGCATCTGCAGCGCCGGCAGGGCCTGCTGGGCGTAGTTGCGCAGGGCCGGGTTCGGGCCACCCTGGGCGTAGGCCTGCGTCATCGCGATGGTCATCTGATGCGCCTGGAGCTGCTGGCTGGCGTACAGCCGATCGAAGCGCGGGCCGGCCGGGGCCGCGGACAGTTCGGACAGCATCGCCTGCTGCTCGGGGCTCGGCGGGACGATGGTCGAGGCGCCCGTGGCCATCCCGTCGCCGCGGCCGAGACGGCCGCCCGCCGCCGCGCCGTTCGCAGCCCCGGCACCGGCGCCCTCGAGGCCGCCGACGGGACCACCCGCCAGGGTGCCGCCGACCACGCCGGTCGCGGCACCGACGCCCGCGCCCACGGCACTGCCCGCCACAGCGAGCGGCGCGGTGACCAGACCGCCGAGGCCCGGCTCGCCGGCCACGCCGTTCATCTGGCCACCGGCGAGGGCGACGTTGGCGGCGCGGTGGTCACGCAGCACGGCCTGGGCGTAGGAGCGGACCTTCGGATTGCGCGACTTGGACAGGGCGATCTGCGAGGACTGGATCTCGAACGCGTTCGCCTGCATCGACTGAAGGCGGAAGTCGTTGGCGCTCTGCGCGAGGGCGGGGGTCGACAGCGCCAGGACGAGTGCGGACGCGGCAGCGTAGTTCTTCAGCATCGGGACCTCTCATCGAAATGGACGCGCGAACTGTTCGGGGACGCCGTATGCGCAGGGCTAGACACTCGGCGCCGGCGCGTTCGCGAATTGGTGCGTCAACGAGGCCATGGCCTTATGGTTCCTGTCATTTTTGCCTCGGGCCATGGGGTTCCGGACCGGCGTCCGGCCCGGCGATGAGCCGCCGGCGGCACGGGTTGGCCGCCCGGATCGCCCACTGCGCGGCCGGCAGCCGAGGCCGTCGCGCCGGCATCGCGGCGTCGTCCGCGCGGTTCCGGGGCTTCCGGTGATTTTCGTCGCGATCCAAATCCTGCGCGCCGCCGCCGCCCTGATGGTGGCGTGGCATCATGCGCGGCACGAGGCCGGGCTGCTCGCCCAGCGCGGTGCCGGTCCCGGGCTGGACCCTTCGACGCTCGTCCCCTGGTGGGGCGGGGTCGATCTGTTCTTCGTCATCTCCGGCTTCGTCATCGTCCATGCCGGCGGCCGGCTGGCCGGTATGCCGGGTGGACGTGCCCGTTTCCTCGCCCACCGGATCGCCCGGGTCGTTCCCCTCTACTGGCTGGTGAGCTTTGTCTATCTCGCCCTCGCCCTGGCGCGACCGGACCTGCTCGGCGATGCGGCGGCCCTGGCCCGCGATCCCGGCGCCCTCGTCGCCGGATTCCTGTTCTGGCCGGCGGCACGCCCAGACGGCTCCGTCCAGCCGCTCTACGGACTGGGCTGGACGCTGAACTACGAGGCGTTCTTCTACGCACTCTTCGCCTTCGGGCTCGGATTCGGCCGGCGTGGCGCCGTCGCGTTTCTGTGCGCGGCCCTGGTCCTGCTCGTGGCCGCCGGCGCCCTCGTGTCCGGCCTCCCGGTGGCCCTGCGCTTCTGGGCCGATCCGATCGTGCTCGAATTCGCCGCCGGCGCCGGCCTCGCCCTCGCCTACCGGGAAGGATTCCGGCCGAAGGCCGTCCTGCGGGTCGGCCTCTCGATCCTTGGGGGCGTCGGGCTGGTCCTGGCCGCGCGGGTCCTCGACGGCCAGGGCGAGGCTGCCGGGTTCCTGCGGCCTCTCCTCGTCGGGGTGCCGGCCGTCCTCTTGGTGGCGGCCGCCCTCGGGCCGGCGCGTGGGGCCACTGAGGTTGCGCGGCTGCCCGCCGCGATCCGGGGGCTCGTCAGCCTCGGCGACGCGTCCTACGCGCTCTATCTCGTGCATCCCTTCGCCCTCCGGCTGGTGCGCGAAGGGCTGGTCCGCTTCGGGCTCGCCTCGGACCTGCACCCCTGGGGCGGCATGGCCCTGATGCTCGCGGGCAGCGCCGTGGCCGCGAGCGTGGTCCACCGCTGGGTAGAGCGGCCGCTGACCGCGACGGTCCGCGCCCAGCTCGATCCGGGCGAACCGCAAAACCGTGTGCGCGCCGCGCCCGCCCCGGTTCCACCGGGCGGCCGGGCGGATTAGCTTCGCGAGCCCGAGGAAGAGGCCACCATGAAGACCCTGCTCGTACCCGTCGCGATGCACGATGCTCTGCCCTCCGTCTTCGAGACGACGCGGCTGGCGGCGACGCGCTTCGGAAGTCTGATCGAGGGCGTTTCGCTGCGCCCGGCGCTGGCCGAATACGTGCCCGTCGACATGGTTGGCGGCATGACGTGGCTGCGCGACGAGGAGGCCGACCGCGCCGAGGCCGAGGAGGCGGGCGGGCGCTTCGTCGCCTTCATGGACGGGGCCGGCATCCCCCGTCACGCTCGGGACGGTCTCTGCATACCGGACCGCGTGCCGGATGCCGGTCCGCGCTACCGCTGGCGGCAGGACGTGCCCACCGGCGACGCGTTCCTGGGCCAGTATGCGCGGCTGTTCTCGGCCACAGTGGTCGGGCGCCCGGGCACCACCGACAACGCTCCGCGCATGACCACCTTCGAGACGGCCCTGTTCGAGAGCGGCCGGCCGATCCTGCTGGCGCCCCCTACGGCGCCGACGAGCCTCGGCGACGCGATCATCATCGCGTGGAACGGCTCCACCGAGACCGCCCGGGCGGTGGCCTTCGCGATGCCGTTCCTGCGGCGGGCGGAACGGGTCCTGGTTCTCAGCGTCGAGGGCGGCATGGTGCCGGGACCGACCGCTCAGGATCTGGCCCAGGCGCTGGCCTGCGAGGGCGTGGACGCTTCGTATCGCGCCCTGCCGGCGGGCCGGCGGGTTCCGGGTGAGACGTTCCTGGCCGAGGCCAAGGCCTTCGGCTGCGACCTGCTGATCAAGGGCGCGTACACTCAGAGCCGCCTGCGCCAGATGATCTTCGGCGGCGTCACCAGCCACGTCCTGGCCCATGCCGACATGCCGGTTCTGATGGCCCACTGAGCCGACCGGGCGCCGGACCGCGACCGCGCCGGGAACCGGTGCCGGCCCCTGGCGTTCGGCTCCCGCACCCGGATGGCGGACCGATTGTAGAGGAGCCCCGTGACGAGCCTCGTGAGACGTCTCTTCCTCGCCGGCGTCCTGGCGGTCGCAGCCGGTCCCGCCGCGCGGGCCGAGCCGATGACGGTCCGGTTCCGCGGCGTCGTGGTGTCGGCCGATTCAGAGCGGCTGGAGATCCGCCGTTCCAGCGGCAGCACCCTCACGGTGCAGATGAGCCCGCGGACCCGGATCTACGCGGTCAACGGGGCCGCCCTGCGGAACATCAAGCCCGAGAGCTACGTCAGCGTTCTGGGCGCTGGCGGCTCCGAGCCGCGACAGGCCCAGGCGGTGACGCTGTACTCGCCCTCCGAGCGGGGCTTCGAGGCGGGCAGCCAGCCCTGGGACACGGCGAAGGGGGCGATTCTGTCGGCCGGATGGGTCGCCGACCTCCAGAGGGGGGCGCCGATGCGGCTGACGCTCGCCTATGGCGGAGGCCAAGCGTCCTTCGCGATCCCCGAGGGCACGCCGGTCACCCAGTTCTCCCCCGGCGAGAAGGCGATGCTCCAGCCGGGCGCTGCCGTCACGATCTTCGCGCGGTCGGGGCCGGAGGGTGGCGCCCTGGTGGCCGGGACGATCGCGGTGGGACGCCAGGGCGTCGTCCCGGGACTCTGACCGCGCCGATCGCCGCGCTGCGTCACCGACGGCGCAGGGAACCCGCGCGCGGACGCGCAAGCTGCGCTACATCGGTGGGCGATGACCGAGTCCGCCTTCACCCTCGATCCGCGCCTGGCCGCCGACACCGTCGAAGTCGGCGACCTTTCCCTGTGCCGCGTGCTGCTGATGGACGATGCCCGGTTTCCGTGGCTGATCCTGGTGCCCCGCCGTCCGGACGTCAGCGAGGTCACCGATCTCACCGAGACCGACGCGGCCACGCTCTGGCAGGAGATCCGTCTCGCCACGGGTGTGATGCAGACGTTGTCGAGGCCCGACAAGGTGAATGTCGGCGCCCTCGGCAATGTCGTGGCGCAGCTCCACGTCCACGTGGTCGGCCGATTCCGTTCGGATCCGGCCTGGCCGAGCCCCGTCTGGGGCTTCGAGACCCGCACGCCCTACCCGACCCATGCCCGCGCCCAGCTCCTGGAGCGCGCCGGCGCCTTGTTCTCCGCGGCCTGACGCTCGCATGACCGATCCCCGCGACACCCTGGGCTTCGTCCGCAACCGCCTCGAGCGCCACTCGGCCGAGCAGCCCGAGGAGGCGGTGCCCGCCTTCGACGCGCCGGGCGCCCGCCTCGTCCTGATCTGCGGCGACCGGATCGTCCTGCACGGGCCGACGGCGCTGATCGCGCCCGCGGCGGCGGCCGACCTCGAGCCCGGCCCGCGCATCTTCCTCGGCCATCGGGACGGGCAGCCTGTCTTCGCTGCCGCCGCACCCGCCGAGGCGGCGGAGCGGTTCGCCGACGACCGGACCCGGACCCTCGACCTGCGGTCGATCGCCACCGAAGCCGCCGTGGAGGCCGAAGAACTCGGCCTCTTGGCCGTGGCCAAGTCGATGCTCGACTGGCACGCTCGTCACGGCTTCTGCGCCAATTGCGGCACCGCCACCGTGGCGAAGGCGGGCGGCTTCCGGCGGGAATGCCCGCAGTGCAGCGCCCACCACTTTCCCCGGGTCGACCCCGTGGTGATCATGCTGGTGCGCCGGGGCGACACCTGCCTCCTGGGGCGGGGGCCGCATTTCCGGCCGCACATGTTCTCCTGCCTCGCGGGCTTCCTGGAGCCCGGGGAGACGATCGAGGACGCGGTCCGCCGCGAGGTCTTCGAGGAGACGCGGATCCGCGTCGGCGCGGTCACCTACCGGACATCGCAGCCCTGGCCGTTCCCGTCCTCCCTGATGCTCGGCTGCGCGGCCGAGGCCCTCGACGCGGCGATCGTGACCGACCCGAACGAGCTGGAGGACGCCCGATGGTTCACCCGGGGCGACGTCGCCGCCATGCTCGACGGCACGCATCCCGAGGGCATCCAGGCCCCCCCGCCCATGGCGATTGCCAATTATCTGATGCGCGCCTTCGTGGCCGGCGAGACCTGACCGACGTGGCTCGGTTCAGCCCGGGCCGCCGGGCTGTCGGTTCGGATCGTCGCGACGCAAGAGACGCGCGGAGGCTCTGCGGTCAGACCACCATGCGGCTCTGCTCCGCGTCCACCGGCACCGCGCCCCGCATTTCCGCGAAGGCCGTCCCGACCATCAGCAGCGCCGGCCCGTCGAGACCTGCCGCCTCCACCGCGTCGGCGAGGTCGGCGGCCGTGCCCCGCAGGGCCTGCTGGTTCGGGCGGGTGGCGTTGAACACGAGGAGCGCCGGGGTCGACGGCGCCAGTCCCTCCTCCACCGCCCGTGCCAGCAGCGCCCGGAGGGTGCGCTTGGGCATGTAGACCACCGTGGTGACGCTGGGATCGGCGAGCGCCCCCCAGTTCAGGTCATCGGGGAGCGCCCCGCGGCGGTCGTGGCCGGTGACGAACTGGAGCCGGCGCGCGGCGTCGCGATGGGTCAGGGACAGTCCGAGCGACGCCGCCGCACCCTGCGCGGCCGAGACGCCCGGCACCACCGTCACGGGGATGCCGGCGACCCGGCAGGCCTCGATCTCCTCGCCCGCCCGGCCGAAGACCAGCGGGTCGCCGGATTTCAGCCGCACCACCTGCTTGCCCGAGCGGGCGAGCTGCACCATCAGCGCGTTGATGTCGTCCTGGCGGCAGGAGGGTCCGTGGCCGGTCTTGCCAACCAGCATCGTGCGGGCCTCGCGGCGGGCGTAATCCAGGATCTCGGGGGCGACGAGGTCGTCGTAGAGGATCACGTCGGCGTTGCGGAGCGCCCGAAGCGCCTTGAGCGTCAGCAGTTCCGCGTCGCCTGGGCCGGCCCCCACCAGCCAGACCGCGCCGCCTTTCGGGGCGGCCTCGGTCTCGCCGAGCAGTTCGGCGAGGTCCGTGTCCGACGGCGCCCGGTCGGGCTCCGCGAAGGCGCGGTCTGTGAAGCGCTCCCAGAAGAAGCGCCGCTCCGCGAAACCGTGGAAGCGGGCCGTGACGCCGTCCCGCCAGTCGCGGGCGGCGCCGACCCAGCGGGCGAAGCCTCGGGGCAGCATCGCCTCGATCCGGGCGCGCACGGTCTGGCCGAAGACCGGGGCGGCGCCCTCCGTGGAGATGCCGACCACGAGCGGCGAGCGGTTCACGATGGCGCCGAACTTCACGTCGCAGAGATGCGGCCGGTCCACCGCGTTGACGATGGCGCCGGCCCCGCGGGCCGCGACCACGAAGGCGACGCACTCGGCCTCGTCCTCCATCGCGCCGATGCAGAAGGCCGCGCCCCAGAGATCGTCCGGGCTCCAGGTGCGTTGGTGCAGCACCACCTGCCCGTCGACGATCTCGCCCGGCACGGCGCGCAGCTCCTCGCTGGGCTCGGGCGCGTAGACGTCGACATGGGCGCCGGCCGCGGCCAGCACCTTCACCTTCCACGGGGCGCCCCCGGACGAGCCGGCGAGAACCACGCGCTTGCCGCGCAGGGGCACGAAGACGGGCAGCACCGCCAGCGGCTCCAGGCCGGCGGCCTTGGTCTCGCGGGGGGCGCGGGCGGCGCGCAGGGGGGTC
This sequence comes from Methylobacterium sp. P5_C11, assembly GCF_054049775.1. Lineage (NCBI taxonomy): Bacteria > Pseudomonadati > Pseudomonadota > Alphaproteobacteria > Hyphomicrobiales > Methylobacteriaceae > Methylobacterium > Methylobacterium sp. P5_C11. The sequence continues at coordinate 22,952 of NZ_JBFULS010000007.1, forward strand.
TCGGTCACGGGCCTGTCCTGAATCGTCCTGATTTGACTGGTCCCGCCCACGCCCCTCATCCTGAGGTGCCAGAACGCAGCGGAGGCCTCGAAGGAGGGCTCCAGGGATCACGAGGCCGGCTGGAACCCTCCTTCGAGGCCCGCTCACGCAGGCACCTCAGGATGAGGTGATCTGGCAGGAGAAGCCGATCTGTCCTCGGCGGCGAGTGTATCAGAAAATCACGCGGCGCATGCGGTTTGCCCGGCCAGCATCCTGCGGATCTCCGGTATGCACGAGCCGCAATTCGTGCCGGCCTTGCAGGCGGCGCCCACCGCCTCCACGGAGGGGGCGCCCCCGGCGATCGTCGTGGCGATCACGTCGGCGCCGACGCCGTGGCAGGCGCACACCACCGGTCCCGCCGACGCCGCGGCCGCACGGCCCGAGAGCAGCGCCCGCCGCTCGGCGGCATCGGGCGCCTCGGCGGCGAACAGGGCCTTGGCGGCCTCCCAGTCCGGCCGCTCCGCGGCGGGCGCGTAGGCGAGGCAGGCGACGAGGCGGTCGCCGTCGTAGACCGCGCAGCGGTAGCGGTCGCGGGCGTGGTCGGCATATTCCGCCAATTCGCAGCCCGACAGCGCTTCGCTCTGGATCAGCCCGCGCACCATCAGCGCCACCGCCCGGGAGCTGTCGGCGGTGGCGAATTGCGCGCCCCAGCCGCCGGTGATCGCGGCGCGCGCCCACCACCAGCCGTCGGGGAGCGCCACCTGCCGGCGCGTCAGCAGGAAGCCGCGGGCGCGGTATCCGACGGGCGTGATGGCCGCGGGGGTCGCCTTGAGTTCGGGCTGACCCGAGACCGGGTCGGGCATGCCGCGCACCAGCGCGCCGACCCGCGCCTGCGACGCGAAGGCGCCGCTCCAGTGCATCGGCATGAACAGGCTGCCCGGCACCACCGTGTCGGTGACCGTCACCTCCAGCTCGGCCCTGCCGTGCGCAGTCGATACCCGGGCGATGTCGCCCTCCGCGAGGCCGTGGGCCGCGGCGTCGTCCGGATGGACCTCGACGAACGGGACGGCCCGGTGTGCCGACAGGCGCTGGCTCTTCCCGGTTCGGGTCATCGTGTGCCAGTGGTCGCGGACCCGGCCGGTGTTGAGCATGAGCGGGAACGCCGTCGAGGCCGCGAGCGCGAGGGCGGGCGGCTGCACCGCCACGAAACGGGCGCGCCGGTCGAAGGTGTAGAACCGGCCGTCGCCGAACAGCCTGGCCTTGCCCTGCGGGGCGCCCCGGAAGCCGGAGCGCTTCGGGATCGGCCACTGCACCGGCGGGCTCGCGTCGTAGGCGGCGTCGCTGATCTCCGCGAGCGCGCCGAGGTCGAAGTCGCGGGTGCCGTTGTTCTCGTAGGCCGAGAGCCCGGCATGCTCGCGGAAGATCTCGGCAGCGGAATCGAACGCGAAGGCCCGGCCGTGGCCGAGGCGGCGGCCGACATTCGCCAGCGCCGCCCAGTCGGGCCGGGCCTCGCCGGGGCTCGTGAGGAAGCGGCGCTGGCGCGAGATCCGGCGCTCGGAATTGGTGACCGTGCCGTCCTTCTCGCCCCAGGCCTGGGCGGGGAGAAGCACGGTGGTCTTGCCGCATCCCCGGGCCGTGTCGGAATCCGCCACCGCCTCGGAGACCACGTAGAGGTCGAGGCCGGCGAGCGACTCGCGGATCGCGTCGGCCCGCGGCATCGAGACCAGCGGGTTCGTGCCCATCACCCAGAGGGCCTTGATCTTGCCGCGGTCGATCGCCTCAAACAGCGCCACCGCCTTCATGCCCTCGCCGGTGATGATCCGTGGGGCGCCCCAGTAGCGGCGCACCCGGTCGACCTCCTCCGGGGTGAAGTGCATGTGGGCGGCCAGCATGTTGGCCAGCCCCCCGACCTCGCGCCCGCCCATGGCGTTGGGCTGGCCGGTCAGGGAGAACGGCCCCATCCCGGTCTCGCCGATGCGGCCGGTGATGAGGTGGCAGTTGATGATGCTGTTGCCCTTGTCGGTCCCCTGCGCCGACTGATTGACCCCCTGCGAGAAGGCCGTGACCACCCGGCGGGTCCCGGCGAACAGGGCGTAGAAGGCCGCGATGTCGGCCTCCGGCACGCCGGTGACGGCGGCGACCGCCGCGAGATCCGGTGCGATCTGGCGGGCGCGGTCGAGGGCGCCGTCGAGCCCGGCCGTGTGGGCGTCGACGAAGGCGCGATCGCGAAAACCGTTGTCGGACAGGTAGACCAGCAGGCCCGAGAACAGGGCGGTATCGGTGCCCGGCCGGATGCCAAGGAACAGGTCGGATTCCTCCGCAGTCTGGGTCCGGCGGGGGTCGATGACCACGAATCTGGTTCCGCGGCGCTCCTTGGCGTCGGCCATGCGGCGGAACAGGATCGGGTGGCACCACGCGGTGTTGGAGCCGACCAGCACGATCAGGTCGGCCTCGTCGAGATCCTCGTAGCAGCCCGGCACCGTGTCGGAGCCGAAGGCCCGGCGGTGGGCCGCGACCGCGCTCGACATGCACAGCCGCGAATTGGTGTCCACGTGCGGCGTGCCGATGAAGCCCTTCGCGAGCTTGTTGGCGACGTAGTAATCCTCGGTGAGGAGCTGGCCCGAGAGGTAGAAGGCGATCGCGTCCGGCCCGTGCTCCGCGGCGACCGCGCGCAGCTTCGCCGTGACCGTGTCGAGGGCCGCGTCCCACGAGACCTGCGCGCCGTCGACCTGCGGGTGGAGCAGGCGGTTCTCCAGCGACAGGGTTTCGCCCAGCGCCGAGCCCTTCGAGCATAGGCGGCCGAAATTGGCCGGGTGCTCGGCATCGCCAGCGATCGTGGCGCCGCCCTGCCCGTCCGGGCTCGCGAGCACGCCGCACCCGACCCCGCAATAGGGGCAGGTGGTCCGCACCGTCGGCGCCGCCACTGGCTGGGTCATGGCTCGAATCCTCGAAGGGTCGTTCCGGGCAGGAGCAAGCTTCGCGCCGCCGCTTCCCCGCTCCCGCCCCGCATCCGCGGCGCACCCTCCCCCGCAGGAGGAAGGGTTTTGGACGCTCAGTACACGTCGGCCTGATAGCGCCCGGCCTTCCTCAGCGCGGCGAGGTAGGCCACCGCGTCTTCGGGGCTCTTGCCGCCGAACTGCGCGGCCACGTCGATGATCGCCCGCTCGACATCCTTGGCCATGCGCTTGGCGTCGCCGCAGACGTAGAAGTGCGCGCCGCCCTCGAGCCATTTCCACAGCTCGGCGCCGTTCTCGCGCATCCGATCCTGGACGTAGGTCTTCTCCTTGCCGTCGCGCGACCAGGCCAGGGACAGGCGGGTAAGCACCTTGTCGTCCTTCAGCTTGGTCAGCTCGTCCTTGTAGAAGAAGTCGCTCGCCTGACGCTGGTGGCCGTAGAACAGCCAGTTGCGGCCGGGCGCCTGCGTGGCGGCCCGCTCGCGCAGGAAGGCCCGGAACGGCGCGACGCCGGTGCCGGGGCCGCACATGATCACGTCCTTCGACAGGTCGGCCGGCAGGCCGAAGCCGTGCGCCTTCTGGAGATAGACCTTCACCCGGGTCTGCTCGGGCAGGCGCTCGCCCAGGTGGGTCGAGGCGACGCCGAGCCGCAGCCGCGAGCGGTGGTTGTAGCGCACCGCGTCCACCGTCAGCGACACGCGGCCGACATCCATCTTCGGCGAGGACGAGATCGAGTAGAGCCGGGGCTGCAGCTCGTCGAGGGCCTCGAGGAAGACCTCAGCGTCGGGCCGGGCGCCCGGGAACTTGTGGAGCGCGCCGAGCACGTCGAGATAGGCGGCGTCGCCGTCCGGATCCTCGCCGGAGGCGAGCGCCTGCGCCTTCTTGCGGGCTGCGCCCGAGGTGAGGAGCGACAGGAGCTGGTAGAGATTGTCGGGCGCGGCGCCGAGTGCGTAGTTGATCAGCAGGTGCTCGCGCAGGGTCTTCTCGCCGATCACCCGTTCGGGCCGGGCGCCGAGTTCCGCGATCACCGCGTCGACCAGGGCCGGGGCGTTGGCGGGGAACAGGCCGAGCGAGTCGCCGACCTCGTACTGGATCGGCGTGCCGTCGAGGCCGATCTCGACGTGCCACGTCTCCTTCTCGCCGCCCGGGTCGTTGAGGCGGCGGCGGGACAGGAAGAGCGCCTCGACGGGGTTCTCGCGGCAATAGCCGAGCGGCCCGAGGTCGGCCGCCTTCGGGGCGTCGTCGTCCGCCTTCGGCGCGGCCGGGGCGCCTCCGGCGGCGCCGAACTCCTCATCCAGCTTCTTGAGCATGCGCAGGGTCTCTTTGCCGCCGGGCTGGCAAAGGTTCAGGCGCGCCTCGTTCTTCAGGAAGATCGCGTTGGCGTAGTCGGCGCAGTTGTAGCCGCACTGGCCGCAATCCTGCTGGGCCATGGCGGCCATCAGCTTCTGCGGCTCGGAGCGGTCCTTGGCCATCTCCATCCGGTCGCCGATCGGCACGGAAGGGTCGTGCCAGGGGGCGTCGTCGTTGTCGGCAAGCTGCTTCGCGCCGGCGCCCGGCAGTTCTCCGGGCGCCAGGGCCGTGGCGCCCTCGATGGCGGGGCCGAGCAGAGCCGCGAAGTAGCCCGAGAGCCAGGCCCGCTGGTCCTCGTTGAAGGGCGCGGTCTCGGGGATCAGGACGAGGGGGGGCGAGACGTGCTGGGTCATGCGGCGGCCTTCAGGGCGGGGTGGTCCTCGGCGGCGTCGCGGAGCGCCTCCGCGCCGGTGCGGCTGGTGAAGGCCTGGAAGCTCTCCTCCGGCCCCTGGCGGAGGGCGAGGTAGGCGCGCAGCAGAGCCTCGACGCGGGCGGGCGCGTCCTCGGCCTTCACGGCCTTCCAGATCTCGGTGCCGATCTTCGGGTTCTCGGCGAAACCGCCGCCGACCACGACGTCGTAGCCCTCGACGGTGTCGCCCTCCTCCGAGACGACGACCTTGGCGCCGATCAACCCGATATCGCCGATGTAGTGCTGGGCGCAGCTGTGGTGGCAGCCGGTGAGGTGGAGGTTCACCGGGACGTCGAGGTTCGGCAGGGCCGTCTCGACGTGGTCCGCGATGATCAGGGCGTGGCCCTTGGTATCGGAGGCTGCGAACTTGCAGCCTCGGGCGCCCGTGCAGGCGACGAGGCCGGAGCGGATGCCGGCCGCCTTAGTGGTGAGGCCGAGATCAAGCACCCGCTGCTCGACCTCGGCGACCTTCGCGTCCGGAACCCCTGAAAAAATGAAGTTCTGCCAGACGGTCAGGCGGATCTGGCCGTCGCCGCACTCGGCCGCGATCTTGGCCAGAGCTCGCACCTGATCGCTGGTCATCTTGCCCACGGGCAGGACGACGCCGATCCAGTTGAGGCCCGGCTGCTTCTGGGCGTGCACGCCGACATGGGCGAAGCGGTCGGTGGCCTTGCGCGGCGCCACGTGCTCCGGCGCGACCCGGTCGAGCTTGCGGCCGAGCTTGTCCTCGACGGCGGCGAGGTACTTGTCGAAGCCCCAGGCGTCGAGGACGTACTTCATCCGGCTCTTGTTGCGGTTCGTCCGGTCGCCGTTCTCGATGAACACCCGGATGATCGCGTCGGCGACCACGTTGCAGTCCTCGGGCTTCAGGACGATGCCGGTGTCGCGGGCGAGATCGCGGTGGCCCGAGATGCCCCCGAGCACGAGGCGCATGTAGATGCCCGGCGCCACCGCGGCGCCGTCGAGCACCTCCACGGCCTGGAAGCCGATGTCGTTGGTCTCCTCCAGGGTCGGCATCACGCCGCTGCCGTCGAAGGCGACGTTGAACTTGCGCGGCAGGCCGTAGAGCGATCGGTCGTTCAGGATCCAGGTGTGCCAGGACTTGGCGAGCGGGCGCGTGTCCAGCAGCTCCTGGGCGTCGATGCCGGCGGTCGAGGAGCCGGTGACGTTGCGGATGTTGTCGGCGCCCGCCCCCCGGGCCGTGAGGCCGATATCGGTGAGCCCGTCGAGGAAGGGCTGAGCGTGCTCCGGGCTGATCTCGCGGACCTGCAGGTTCGCCCGGGTGGTGACGTGGACGTAGCCGCCGCCGTGTTCGTCGGCGAGGTCAGCGACGCCCGCGAACTGCCAGTGGTGGAGGATCCCGTTCGGGATCCGCAGCCGGCACATGTACGAGACCTGGTTCGGCGCGACCCAGAACATCCCGTGGTAGCGCCAGCGGAAATTGTCCTCGGGCTTCGGCTGCTTGCCGGCAGCGGCCTCCTGGATGAGACGGTTGTGGCCGTCGAACGGGTTCTCGGCGCGCTTCCACTTCTCCTGGTCGCAGAGCTTGCCGCCGTTCTTCACGGTCCGGTCCTGCGCCTTGATGTGGATCGCGTCCGGTCCCGTGGGCTCGGCGGGGGCTGCGGCCGCCGCAGCTCCGCCCCCGGCGAGGCCGCCGGTCATGCGGACGGCGGCGATGCCGGAGGCGAAGCCTTCGAGGTAGCGCTTCTGCTCGGCGTCGAAGACGCCCACGGCGGTCTGGGTATTGGTCTCGGACATGCGCGCCTCCTCAAGCAGCCAGCGGCTCGGGCGCGGGGCGCCCGAACATCAAGTCGTCCACGTTCTCGATGGGGGCGCCGGAGCGGATCAGCCCCTTGCAGGCGCCCTGCTCGGCGATGTCGCCGACGAACACCGCACCGATCAGCCTGCCCTCGCGCACCAACAGCTTGCGGTAGAGGCCGGCGCCGGGATCGGAGAGCACGATCGCCTCGGCGTCGTCGGGCGTGTCCACGACGCCCGCCGAGAAGACCGGCAGGCCCGATACCTTCAGGCTCGTGGACAGGGCCGTGCCCCGATACTCGGCCGGCTCACCCGCGAGGTTCCGGGCCAGCGTCTCGGCGTGCTCGTAGGCCGGCTCGACCAGTCCGTAGATCTGTCCGCGGTGCTCGGCACACTCGCCCAGCGCGAAGATGCTCGGGTCCGAGGTTGTCAGGCGGTCATCGACCGTGATGCCCCTGCCGATCGCCAGACCCGCCGCCTGGGCCAGCGCCACCGAGGGGCGCACGCCCACCGACATCACGACGAGGTCGGCCGGGAGCACGGTGCCGTCGGCCAGGACGAGGCGCTCGACGCCGGCCGCACCCTCGATCCGGGCGGTGTCGGCCTTGAGGATCACGCGCACGCCCCGCGCCTCCATGGCGCGCTTCACCAGCCCGGCGGCGTGATGGTCGAGCTGGCGCTCCATCAGCCGGTCCATGACGTGGAGCAGCGTGGTGTCGACGCCGAGCCGCGCGAGCCCGACCGCCGCCTCGAGGCCCAGGAGGCCGCCGCCGATGACGATCGCCCGGGCATGCTGCACGGCGGCCTTCCGGATCGCCGCCACGTCGGCGAGGTCACGGAAGGTGATGACGCCCGGCAGGTCCATGCCGGGCTTGGGCAGGCGGATCGGCAAAGAGCCGACCGCGAGGACCAGCTTGTCGAAGGGCAGGACGTGGGTTTCGCCCACGATGACGAGGCCGTTCTCCCGATCGATCCGCGTCACCGGCGCGCCGGTGATCAGGCGTATGCCGTGATCCGCGTACCAGTCGAGGCCGCGGAAGGTGCAGGCGGCCTCGTCCACTTCGCCGCCGAGCAAAGAGGACAACAGCACGCGGTTGTAGGCGGCGGTCGGTTCGGCTCCGACGCAGGTGACGTCGAACCGGTCGGGCGCGCACTCGGACAGCCGCTCGAGGAAACGCAGCGAGGCCATGCCGTTGCCGACGACGACGAGCCGCTCGCGCGGCAGAGCGATGTCACCGCGCACGTCGTTCTCAGGGAAAGCTTTGGGAGATGTCGCCATCGCTCGGTCGCGTCTGGAACCTCGATTGCAGGATCGTTGGCGGACCGCCCACGAAAAAGCCGCTGCCGGTCGTCTCCCGGCAGGCTCAAGCCTCAGGAGAACCGGATCAGCGGCCTCGCTGACGGCGCTGTCCGTCGCCGTTGACGGACGCCCGAGGCTCAGCAGGTTCCGTGCCAGCCAGAATGACTGACAGCAACATGTTGAAGTAATTTAGAAATCCGCGGCGGCTCGCAGACAGGCGGCCCCCGACCATCGTCGGCGTTGCGCTGCACAAAAAGTGTGCGGACCGTTGTAAAAACGGTCACGGATCGAGACAGGGATCAGAGAGGGCTGTCGCCGCGACGGGGGGATTTCCGGGGCGAGGGAAAGTGCTTGGCAACGCCGATCAGGACGAGGTCAAGGCGCGTGGCGACACGATAAATATCGCCTTATGCATGCAGGACGGCGGCAATACGGTAAGAAACCGCAACAAGACCGCACAATGTGTCCTGCTGAGAACAGATACCCGATCTCGATCCGCAATGCACCGAAGGCGAGTGTCGCCCGGTGATGCGATCGATCGATACCCGCTGCGCCGGGTGGATCGCCTGCTAAAGCAGCGTCGAGAGCATCGCCAGCAAGCCCAGGGTCGGCATCGCGCCGGCCGCGAGGACCCAGTACCACGTATAGGTCGGGCCGGGCCGGCGGTTATCGTTACACGCGCGGGGGACCTTGCCGCCCCGGCCTACGTAACGTCTCAGCTCGACCCGCCCGCGCGGATGCGAGATCGACGATCCAGTTTCGAGTTTGCGGCATCCGGGCATGGCATGACCACAACGGGTGAGCCTGTCCGACGTTCCGCCTCGGTTCGCACCGGCGCCTCGGGTCGGTGACGAAAGGCCGCGACTGTCGCGGTCCTCAGAAATCGGCGACGGCTGCGCGATACAGGTCGCCACGGAAAACGGTCGCCGCCGCCGCGAGGTCCAGGTGACGGGGGATCTGCTGCGACGCGCCCATCTGCTTCAGAAGCCACCGGGCGTGCTCCGCGCGCGGCTCCTGGATCGTCGCGTCGAACCGGAGGACCGCGCCGGCTGCGGCCGGCGCTTCGGCCCCGTCGGCAAAGGCCTGCCCGAGCAGCGACGGTTCGAGATTCAGGTAGGTGGCGCGGGCGAGCCGATGGATCAGCTCGGTGCGGTTCTCGGGATCCGCGCACCAGCGTCCGGCCCGGGCGACCGCCCGCACCAGCGGTAGGATCGCGCCGTCGAGCCGTGCGGAGACGGCCAGCACCTTCTCGGGCGCGTCCGGCGCCAGGGCGCCGCCGCGCACAGCGATGCACCCATGGCCGGCCGCGACAGCGACGTCGTTCCAGGGCGCCCCCGCGCAGAACCCGTCCACCAGGCCGCGGGCCAGGGCCTCCACGCAGTGTTGCGGCGGGACGACGACGGTGCGGACGGTCGAGGGATCGAGCCCGCCGGCTTCGGCGAACAGCCGTAGCTGGTAGCTGTGGCACGAGAAGGGATGCACGGTGCCGAGCGTGACGGGGCTGCCGGCGCGGTACCTCTGCTCCGCCACCCGGGCGAAGGCGCGGGCGACGGCCGCAACGGCCGTGCTCTCAGCGCCCATCGTCGTCCAGAGGGTGTGGGACAGCGTCACGGCGTTGCCGTTGACGCTGAGCTGCATCGGCACGATCAGGTCGGAGGGCGGCCCCGACAGCGCGAGGCGGCTGGCGAGCGCCAGCGGTGCCAGCATGTGGGCGCCGTCGAGATGCCCCAGCGCCAGACGGTCGCGCAGGGTCGCCCAGGACGGCTCGGCGGTGAGATCGAGGTCGAGGCCCTCGGCCCGGGCGAAGCCGAGTTCATGCGCGGCGATCAGGGGCGCCGCGTCGCAGAGCGGGACGTAGCCGAGCTGCAGCCTCATCCGAGCAGGTCCGCGGTGGTGACGATGGCCCGGGCGATGTCGGCGATCTTGCGCTTCTCGTTCATGGCCTTGCGGCGCAGCTGCTTGTACGCTTCATCCTCCGAGAGGCCCTTCATGGTCATCAGGATGCCCTTCGCCCGCTCGATCAGCTTGCGGTCGGCGAGTTCGCTCCGGGCCTCCGTCAGCTCGCGCTGGAGCCGCGCGAAGGCGTTGAAGCGCAGGATCGCGATGTCGAGGATCGACTTGATCCGCTCGGCCCGCAGACCGTCCACCACGTAGGCGGAGATCCCGGCATCGACGGCGGCCTGCATCATGGTCGAGTCCGACCGGTCGACGAACATCGCCACGGGCCGCTCGACTTGCCGCGAGACGCCGGACATCTGTTCCAGGATGTCCCGGCTTGGGCTCTCAAGGTGAATCACCACCACGTCGGGCCTCAGCGCCGCCACGCGCTCCATGAGGTCGGCCGAATCGGGGATGACCACCACGCGTCCGATCCCGGCGGCGCGCAGGCCCTCCTCCAGGATGGCCGCGCGGGCTCGGCTCGGGTCGATCACGGCGACGGTGAGGTTGGTTTCGGTCATCTTGGCCCGGTTCGGGGCGAGTCTCGACGGGCGGGCGGCCCGGCTCGGGCCGTGGCAGGCCAAGCAAGCCCTATGCCCGAGTTGGCGCCCGCCGCGGAGGGTCGAGGGGAATCCCATCCTAGGCCTTGGTAACCGCCCCGCAAAGAAACGGTCCAGCTTCCGCCGCAATGCTGGCCGCATCCTGAGCGCCTCGAAGCGATCAGGGAGATCGGTGATTCGGATGCGCAGGCCAGATCAGCCCGCCCTGACGGACGCCGCGACCGGCCGCGTCTCCATGCCCTTCCTGCCGACGCTGGCCGTCGTTGCCCTCCTGGGCGTGGCCTCTCTCTATTGCCCATCGTCGAGCCCGACGCCGGCGCGCGTCCGGGCGGAGGTGGAAGAGCCCGCGGCCCCCGGACCCACGGATTTCGCCCCCGTCGCCGCGATCGCAACGCCCGGCCGCCTGCCGGCCGCGATCGTGTTCGCAGAGTTGTACCCCCTCGACTCCGCGGCTTCGCGAACGGGCTCTCTGCCGTCCCGTTCCGCCGGAGCTGCCCGGGCGCCGGCCCACGTCGCGGCGGCGGTGCGACGCGCTTGCCCGGGCCGGCGCTGCCCGGAGACGCCGCGCACGCCTGGCCCTCTTCCGGATTCCCTTGCCGATCCCTTCGTCGATCCCTTCGCCGATCCCCTGGCGGCTGCGCGTGCGGACAGCGCCCAGACGGCTGAGGACGCGCCGCTGCCGTCGCAGGCCCTGCCCTTCGCGGCCTCCGTGGTCGAGACCCTGGTTCCCGCCGCCCGGGCCGTCGGCGATGCGGCGGACCTCGTTCGCTCAGGCGCTGCGGCCGTCCAGGGCTCGGTGGCCCTGGCGGTGGTCGATTGCCTGCGCTGATCCCGTCCGCGGACTGCCCCGTAGGACGCCTCTGGATCTCCTGACCGCACGTCCTAGGTGCGTCGCAGCGGACGGCCCGGGCCGCCGACCGCTGATCGGAGCCGGGGCCGGATGGCTGCACGAATCGAGGATTACGCGCTCGTCGGCGATTGCCGCAGCGCGGCATTGATCAGCCGGCAGGGCAGCGTCGATTGGCTGTGCTGGCCGCGCTTCGATGCGGCCGCCCTGTTCACCCGCCTGCTGGGGACCGAGGCGCACGGCTTCTGGAAGATCTTCCCCGAGGCAGAGCACGTCGAGACGCGCTGGGCCTATCGCCCCGGCAGCCTCGTCCTCGAGACCCGTCACACCACCCGGCTCGGCGAGGTTCTGGTCACGGACTTCATGCCCGTCGGCGACGGATCGCATCTCGTGCGCCTCGTCGAAGGCGTGCACGGGCGGGTCGCCATGCGGATGGAGATGGCGGTCCGGTTCGATTACGGCTCGGCCGTGCCCTGGGTGTCCCGCTCCGAGCTGGGCGACCTGCGCGCCGTCTCGGGACCGCACAAGGTCGTGCTGCGTACCGACGTCCATCTCAAGGGCTCTGAGGCGCAGACCACCGTCGCCGAGTTCACGGTCCATGCCGGCGACAGGCACCGGTTCGTCCTGAGCTACGGCCCCTCCCACGAAGACGACCCGCACCCGATCGAGCCCCGTAAGGTCCTCGACGCCACGGACCAGCACTGGCGCGAATGGGCGTGCCGCTGCGCGGGCGGCACGCCCTGGGACCGGATGCTCCAGCGCTCCCTTCTGACCCTCAAGGCGCTGATCTACGAACCCACCGGGGGCATCGTGGCGGCGCCGACGGCCTCGCTGCCGGAGGGGCTCGGCGGCGAGCGCAACTGGGATTACCGCTTTTGCTGGCTGCGCGATTCGACCCTGACGCTGATCGCCCTGATGGACGGGGGATACATCGACGAGGCGCGCAACTGGCTCGACTGGCTGCAGCGGGCGGTGGCCGGGAACCCCGAGCAGGCGCACATCCTCTACGGGATCGCCGGCGAGCGGCTTCTGCCCGAGATCGAGCTGGATTGGCTTCCGGGCTATGAGGGTTCCCGGCCCGTCCGGATCGGCAACGCCGCCGCCAGCCAGTTTCAGATCGACGTCTATGGCGAGCTGTTCGACGCGCTCTATCAAGCCCATGCCCGGGGCCTGCCGGTCAGCCAGGACGGGTTGCGGGTCGGGCTGGCGATCCTCGGCCACCTGGAGCAGGCATGGCGCCTGCCCGACGAGGGGATCTGGGAGGTGCGCGGCGGCCGCCGCCACTTCACCCACTCGAAGGTCATGGCCTGGGTGGCGTTCGACCGGGCGCTGCGCATGCACGAGATGCACGAATCAGGCGCCACCGAGGAACATGCCAAGCGCTGGCGCGCTATCAAGGACGAGATCCACGCCGAGGTTTGCGAGAAGGGTTTCGACCCGGAACTCAAGAGCTTCGTCCAGTCCTACGGATCCAAGGCGCTGGACGCGAGCCTGCTGCTCATCGCCCATACCGGCTTCCTGCCACAGCACGATCCCCGGGTGATCGGGACCGTCGAGGCGATCGGCAAAGGGCTGATGCGGGACGGTTTCCTTCTGCGCTACGAGACCGAGGGTCAGACGACCGACGGCCTCTCGGGCAACGAGGGGGCTTTCCTGCCCTGCACCTTCTGGTACGCGGACAATCTCATCGGCCTGGGGCGCCGCGACGAGGCGGGGGTGCTGATCGAGCGCCTGATCGGCATCTGCACCGATCTCGGCCTCGTCAGCGAGGAATACGACGTGCAAGCCAAACGACTTGTGGGTAACTTCCCGCAGGCTTTCACTCACGTCGCGCTCGTCAACACGCTGCTCAGCTATACGCGCGGCGAAGGGCCGGCGGATCGGCAGGGTGGTAAGGGCAACGGAGCTCCTCCCGCCGTCCTTCGGCAGCGCGAAGCCGCGAAGCGGCACGCGAGAGGCGAACTGGAAGACGCGACATCATGAGCGGTGCTGACACTCCCGCCAAGGCGGCTCTCGCTGAGATCGATACGCTCAGCATCAACACGATCCGGACGCTCGCGATCGACGCGGTGCAAAAGGCCAATTCCGGGCATGCGGGGGCGCCCATGGCGCTGGCGCCGGTCGCCTACACCCTGTGGAACCGCTACCTGCGCTACGACCCGGCGCATCCACACTGGCCGAACCGCGACCGGTTCGTGCTGTCCTGCGGCCACGCCTCGATGCTGCTCTACGGGCTACTGCACCTCGCAGGCGTCGCCGAGAGCGACGGCGGCAACGCGCCGGCAGTGACGCTGGAGGACATCAAGAAGTTCCGCCAGCTCGACAGCCGGACCCCCGGCCACCCGGAATACCACTTCACCACCGGCGTCGAGACCACCACCGGCCCGCTCGGCCAGGGCGTCGCCAACTCGGTCGGCATGGCCATGGGCAGCCGCTTCCTGGGCCAGCACCTCAACCGGCCGAACCTGCCGCTGTTCGACTACAACGTCTACGCCGTCTGCTCGGACGGCGATCTCATGGAGGGCGTCGCCTCGGAGGCCGCCTCGCTGGCCGGCCACCTGCGCCTCGCCAACCTCTGCTGGATCTACGACGACAACACCATCACCATCGAGGGCCACACGGAGCTGGCCTTTGGCGAGGAGGTCGCGACCCGGTTCCTGGCCTACGGCTGGCAGGTCCTGCGCGTCGCCGACGCCAACGACGTGCACGCGCTCGCGGGCGCCATCGAGACTTTCCTCGCCACCAACGACCGGCCGACGCTCATCATCGTCAAGTCGGTGATCGGCTACGGCGCGCCGAAGAAGCAGGGCACCTCCAAGGCCCATTCTGACGCGCTCGGCGAGGACGAGGTGAAGGGCGCCAAGCGCGCCTACGGCTGGCCGGAGGACGCCCAGTTCCTCGTGCCGGACGGCGTGCAGGAGAATTTCCGGACCGGCATCGGCAAGCGCGGCGCCGGCCTCTACGACGCGTGGCAGGGCCTGCTCGCCGAGGCCAAGGCGGCCGACGCCGCTCACGCCGAGGACCTCAACGCCTTCCTGGAAGGCCGCCTGCCGGCCGGCTGGGACAAGGACATCCCGGTCTTCGAGCCGGACGCCAAGGGCCTCGCCACCCGCGAATCCTCTGGCAAGGTGCTGAACGCCATCGCCCAGCACGTGCCGTTCCTGCTCGGCGGCTCGGCGGACCTGGCCCCGTCCAACAAGTCGAACCTGACCTTCGAGGGCGCGGGATCCTTCGGCCCGTTCTCGCCGGGCGGCCGCAATCTGCATTTCGGCGTCCGCGAGCACGCCATGGGCTCGATCGTGAACGGGCTCGGCCTCTCCGGGCTGCGGGCCTACGGCGCGACCTTCCTGGTCTTTGCCGACTACATGCGGCCGCCGATCCGGCTCGCCGCTCTCATGGAGCTGCCGGTCTTCCACATCTTCACCCACGACTCGATCGGCGTCGGCGAGGACGGGCCGACCCACCAGCCGGTGGAGCAGCTCCTGTCGTTGCGCTGCATCCCCGGCCTCGTGACCCTGCGCCCGGCCGACGCCAACGAGGTCGCCGAGGCCTACCGGGTGATCTTCTCCCTGAAGAACCAGCCGGCGGTGCTCGCGCTGTCGCGCCAGCCGCTGCCGACCCTCGACCGCGCGAAGTACGGGGCCGCCTCCGGCACCGCCAAGGGCGGCTACGTGCTCGCCGACAGCGAGGGCACGCCCGACGTCATCCTGCTGGGCTCGGGCTCCGAGGTGCAACTCTGCGTCGGTGCCTATGAGGCCCTGAAGGCCGAGGGCGTGAAGGCCCGCGTGGTGTCGATGCCGTCCTGGGACCTGTTCGAGCGGCAGGATCAGGCCTACCGTGACGCGGTGCTGCCGCCCGCCGTGAAGGCGCGGGTCGCCGTGGAGCAGGGCAGCGTCATCGGCTGGGACCGCTACGCCGGCTCCGAGGGCACGGTCATCGGCATGCACACCTTCGGCGCCTCGGCGCCGATCAAGGATCTCCAGACCAAGTTCGGTTTTACCCCCGATAAGGTCCTGGACGCCGCGAAAGCGCAGCTGGCCAAGCACAGGACGTAGCCCGAGGGCCTGCTCCCCCGCCCGATCCGGGCGGGCGGGCGCGTTCGGGCGAGAGTACGCGGTACGCGAGGCGAGGAACCGACATGAACGCGCTCAAGGCCCTGCACGACGAACAGGATCAAGCGGTCTGGCTCGACTTCGTGGCCCGCGGATTTGTCCAGAAGGGCGAGCTGAAGCAGCTCGTGGAACGCGACGGCCTGCGGGGCGTCACCTCCAACCCGTCGATCTTCGAGAAGGCGATCGGCCACTCGGACGAGTACGACGACAGCCTGAAGGCCGTGCAGGCGACCGGCGACAGCCGCGTCATCGACCTCTACGAGGGGCTCGCCATCGCGGACATCCAGGCGGCCGCCGACGTGCTCCGACCGGTCTACGAGGCGAGCGACGGCGCCGACGGCTACGTCAGCCTGGAGGTCTCGCCCTACCTTGCCCTCGACACCGAGGCGACGCTCGCCGAGGCAAGGCGCCTGCACAAGGCGGTCTCCCGTGACAATCTCATGGTCAAGGTGCCGGCCACCCCAGAGGGCATCCCGGCGATCCGGCAGCTGACGAGCGAGGGCATCTCGATCAACGTCACCCTGCTGTTCTCGCAGGAGGCCTACGAGGCCGTTGCCCGCGCCTTCATCGACGGTCTCGACGCGCGGGCCAAGGCCGGGCACGACGTCTCGCGGATCGCCAGCGTGGCGAGCTTCTTCATCAGCCGCATCGACGTGCTGGTCGACAAGCTCCTCGACGAGAAGATCGCTCAGGCCAACGACCCCGATGAGAAGATCGCCCTGGAGCAGCTGAAGGGGAAGGTGGCGATCGCCAACGCCAAGCTCGCCTACCAGCGCTACCGCAAGATCTTCGCCGAGGCGCAGTGGACCGCCCTGGCCGAGAAGAGCGCCAAGGCGCAGCGTCTGCTCTGGGCCTCCACCGGCACGAAGAACAAGGCCTATTCGGACGTCCTCTACGTCGAGGAGCTGATCGGGCCGAACACCGTCAACACCATGCCGCCCGCCACCATGGACGCGTTCCGCGACCACGGCGTGGTGCGGGCGACCATCGAGGAAGACGTTCCCGGCGCCGAGGCCGTGATGGCCCGCCTCGCCCGGGCGGGCATCGAAATCGAGGCGGTGGCCGAGCAGTTGGTGCGGGAAGGCGTGCAGCTCTTCATCGATGCGGCCGACAACCTTTTGGGTGCGGTCGCTGGCAAGCGCGTCGCGCTCCTGGGGCACCGGCTGGACGGCCAGAGCCTCGCCATGGACGACGCCCTGGCGGCCGAGGCGAAGAAGACCGTCGAATCGTGGCGGGCGAACGGCTCGATCCGCCGGCTCTGGGCGGGTGACGCCTCGGTCTGGTCCGGCCACGACGAGGCGCACTGGCTCGGCTGGCTTCACATCGTCGAGGAGGAGCTCGAGAAGGCCGCCGACTACGCCGCCTTTTCCGACTGGGTGAAGGCGCAGGGCTTCACCGACGCCGTCGTGCTGGGTATGGGCGGATCGAGCCTTGGTCCGGAGGTGCTGAGCCTGACCTACGGCCAGCGCGAGGGCTTCCCGAAGCTCCAGATCCTCGATTCGACGCACCCGGATCAGGTGCGGGACCTGGAGGCCAGCATCGACCTGGCCAGGACGCTGTTCATCGTCGCCTCGAAATCCGGCTCGACGCTGGAGCCCAACGTCTTCCGCGACTACTTCCTGGCACGTGCCAAGGACGTGCTCGGCGACCGGGCCGGCGACCATTTCGTGGCCGTCACCGACCCCGGCTCCGACATGGAGCGCGCCGCCCGGGCGGACGGGTTCAAGAAGATCTTCTACGGCGTGAAGCAGATCGGCGGGCGCTACTCGGTGCTCTCGGCCTTCGGCCTCGTGCCGGCCGCCGCCATGGGCCTCGACGTGAAGGCGCTCCTCGAGACCGCCCGCATCATGGTCCGCTCCTGCGGCCCGGCCGTGCCGCCGGCCGTCAACCCGGGTGTGCTCCTCGGGACCGCCATTGGGGCCGCGGCGCTGTCTGGCCGCGACAAGGTGACGGTCGTGGCCTCCCCGGCGATCGCCAGCTTCGGCGCCTGGGCCGAGCAGCTGATCGCGGAATCGACCGGCAAGCAGGGCAAGGGTCTCGTGCCGGTGGACGGCGAGCCGGTGGGCGTGCCGGCGGTCTATGGCCACGACCGGTTCTTCCTCTATCTCCGCCTCGACGGCAACGCCGAGGCGGCGCAGGACGAGGCCCTGCGCGCCCTGGAGCGGGACGGCCATCCGATCGCCCGCATCACTTTGGATTCGATCGAGCAGCTGCCGCAGGAATTCTACCGGCTGGAGATGGCTACCGCGGTGGCCGGCGGGGTGATCGGAATCAATCCATTCGACCAGCCGGACGTCGAGGCCAGCAAGGTCGAGACCAAGAAGCTGTTTGCCGAGGCTGAGGCGAAGGGCGCCCTCCCCGCCGAGACGCCGCTCTTCTCGGACGACGCGATCGCCCTCTACGCCGACGCGCGGAACGCCGACGGCTTGAAGCAGGCGGCCGAGGGTCTGGAATCCGCCCTGAAGGCGCAGATCGCCCGGCTCAAGGACGGCGATTACCTCGGGCTGCTCGCCTACGTCCCGCGCAATGCCGAGACCGCGGGCATCCTCCAGGAGGCGCGGATCGCCGTGCGCGATGCCCGCAGGGTAGCGACCTGCCTCGAATTCGGGCCGCGATTCCTGCACTCCACCGGCCAGGCCTACAAGGGCGGCCCCGATACCGGCGTCTTCCTCCAGATCACCGCGGATCCGTCCCAGGATCTCCCGATCCCGGGACGGTCCCTCGGCTTCGCCACCGTGGTCGCCGCGCAGGCCCGGGGCGATTTCGCCGTGCTGGCCGAGCGGGGCCGGCGGGCGCTGCGGGTCCACATCAAGGGGGACCTTGTGGCTGGGCTGAAGCGCGTCGCGGCGGCCCTCAAGGCCGCAGTGGCTTAGGCGCCGGCTCGCTCTTCCCCTTCTCGGGGAGGAGCCGGAGACGGGGGTGATGGCGGACGAGGCTCAGCGGTCCCGTACGCACCCGCCCCCAACCCCACTCCACCCCTGGCCCCCTCCCCGCTTGGGGGCGGAATCGTCCTGAGGAGATCGGCAATGCAACTCGGCATGATCGGCCTCGGCCGGATGGGCGGCAACATCGTCCGTCGCCTTCTGCGGGACGGGCACACGGCCGTGGTGTTCGACCAGAACCCGGCCGCCGTCGCCGGCCTCGTCGAGGCCGGGGCGATCGGCGCGTCGAGCCTGGAGGATCTGGTCTCCAAGCTGGAGGTGCCGCGCGCGGCCTGGGTGATGCTGCCGGCCGGCGCGATCACCGAGCAGACCGTCCAGGCGCTCTCGGGCCTGATGCAGTCCGGCGACTGCATCATCGACGGCGGCAACTCCTTCTACGGCGACGACGTCCGCCGCGGTCTCGCCCTCAAGGCGAAGGGCCTCCACTATGTGGATGTCGGCACCTCGGGCGGCGTCTGGGGCCTGGAGCGCGGCTACTGCATGATGATCGGCGGCGACACCGAGACCGTCGACCGCCTCGACCCGATCTTCAAGACCTTGGCGCCGGGCGTCGGCGACATCCCGAAGACCCCGAACCGCGAGGGGCGCGACCCCCGCGCCGAGCAGGGCTACATCCATGCTGGGCCGACCGGCGCCGGTCACTTCGTCAAGATGGTCCATAACGGCATCGAGTACGGGCTGATGCAGGCCTACGCCGAGGGCTTCGACATCCTGCGCCATGCCAATGCCGAGGATCTGCCGGCCGAGCGCCGCTTCGACCTCAACATGGGCGACATCGCCGAGGTCTGGCGGCGGGGCAGCGTCGTCTCGTCCTGGCTCCTCGATCTGACCGCCCAGGCGCTGGCGGGCGACGAGCAGCTCACCGACTTCTCCGGCTACGTGGAGGATTGGGGCGAGGGCCGCTGGACCATCAACGCCGCCGTCGAGGAGGGCGTCCCGGCCACGGTCCTCTCCGCCGCCCTCTACCGTCGCTTCCGCTCCCGCGAGCACGCGAGCTACGCCGACAAGCTGCTCTCGGCGATGCGCAAGGGCTTCGGCGGCCACCAGGAGCCGAAGGGCTGAGCCGGCAGCCCCGGGCCGTCAGAGGCCGATTCCTGAAGCCGCAGGGCCGGAACCCATGAGCCTTCCCGTCGGAACGCATGTCCTGAAGGATCCGGAGGCGGTCGCCCGCGAGGCGGCCGAGCGGATCATTGCGGCTTGCGGCGAGAGCCGATCGGAGCGGATCGCGATCTGCCTCTCGGGCGGCTCGACGCCCAGGATGCTGTACGGGCTTCTCGCCGGCCCGGACTACGCCGCCCGAATGCCGTGGGAACGGATCCACTGGTTCTTCGGGGATGACCGCGCGGTACCGTGGGACGATCCGCGCAGTAATGTCCGGATGGTCCGGGAGGCGTTCGGCCACGGGTCCCGGATCCCGCCGACCCATCTCCACTTCATCCCGTCCGACGACGGTCCGGACGCGGGCGCCCGCGCCTACGAGCGGACGCTCCTCGATTTCTACGGCGCCGCGCGCCTCGATTCCGCTCGGCCGCTGTTCGATTGCGTGTTGCTCGGCCTCGGCGAGGACGGGCACACCGCCTCGCTGTTCCCCGGCAAGCCCGCCGTCGATGAAATTGAACGGCTCGTCGTCCCCGTGCCGGAGTCCGGCCTGGAGCCGTTCGTCCCGCGGATCAGCCTGACGCTGCCGGCGCTGGCCTCCGCGCGGCACGTGCTGTTCCTGGTCACGGGCGCCGGCAAGCGCGCGCCCCTCGCCCGGCTCGCCGCCGGAGAGGACCTGCCCGCCGGCCGCGTGACCAGCACGGGCGCCGTAGCGTGGCTGCTCGACGACGCTGCGGCCGGATAACACCGTCCGTCCCGACGACGCAGCGGGGTTCGGCCGCCCAGGAGACGGCCATCCCGGCTGTCCGGAACCGGTTCGGCGAAGCCGGTCTCGCCGGCATGGCGAAGACCGCGCAATGTCATTTCCGGTCCCGGCCCCTCTGCGCAATGACTTTGCCGCTTCGGGCGCCATCAAGCGCGACAACGCAACCCGTTGCGGCAGGCCTCCGGGTATCCTTCTCGCAGCCTCGAATGGGCACCGCGCAAAGGGCACCGAAGGAGACCCGCCGATGCCGCAGACCACCAGCCCGGCCGACGTCGCGGCGATGATGGCGAACCTGGCCCGCTCCGCCAGCCGCTCGCCGGAGGCCTATCTGGCCTCGGCCCGGGCCACCCTGGTCCGCATCCTGGCCGAGCCCGATCTCCTCGATCCGGCCAAGCTGGCCGGCCGCGGGTCGGGATTGAGCCGGAATCTCCTGTTCGGCACCGAGGCGATCAGCGTCTGGGCGATGGTCTGGGCGCCCGGCGCCGTGACGCCGGTGCACGACCACCATTGCTCATGCTGTTTCGGCCTGCTGCGCGGTAGTCTGCGGGAGACATGGTATCGCCCGGTCAGCGAGACCCACGCCGTCGCGACCGTCGACGCCGTCCGCGAGCCCGGTTTCGTCGCCTGCATGATGCCGTCGGGGCCGAACCTGCACCGGATCGCCAATGACGGGCCAGAGGCGGCCGTCTCGATCCACGTCTACGGCTACGACCACCGGGCGCAGGATTCCTCGATCCATCGGACCTACGCGGTCGCGGCGGGCTGAGCCGCACCGCGGAGCGGCCGCCTCACGCCACGTAGATCGTCGGGACCGCGGTCGTGTACTTCAACTCTTCCATGGCGATGGAGGCGGACAGGTTCGAGAACTCGAGCTTGGCGATGAGGCGCTGATAGACGGCGTCGTAGGCCTCGATGTCCGGCACCACGATCCGCAGCAGGTAGTCGATCTCGCCGGTCAGGCGCCACGCCTCGACGATCTCGGGGAATCCGGCCAAGACCCGCCGGAAGGCGTCCGACCAGTCGGCGGCGTGGCGCGGCGCCTTCACGGCAACGAACACCGTGGTGGGGACGTTGACCTTGCGGCGATCCACCAGGGCGACCCGGCGGCGGATCACCCCGGAGGCCTCCAGCTTCTTCACCCGGCGCCAGCACGGCGCGGCGCTGATGCCGACCTGCTCGGCGAGTTCGGCCACTGGGAGAGTCGCGTCCTGCTGGAGGAGATCGAGGATCTTCCGGTCCACGGCGTCCATGCGGTCGATGCTCCCGTCGGCGGGTCCGGGCCGGACTACAGGGCGAAGTGCTTCGAGAGCTTGAGCCCCTGGGCTTGGTAGTTCGAGCCGGCCCCCGCCCCGTAGAGCGTCTCCGGCAGATCGAGCATCCGCTCGTAGACGAGGCGGCCGACGATCTGCCCGTCCTCCAGGAGGAACGGGACGTCGCGGGAGCGGACCTCCAGCACGGCCCGCGCGCCCGCCCCGCCCGCCCCGGCATAGCCGAAGCCCGGATCGAAGAAGCCGGCGTAGTGGACCCGGAATTCGCCCACCAATGGATCGAACGGCACCATCTCGGCGGCGTGGTCCGGCGGCACCTGGACGGCCTCCTTGGAGGCCAGGATGTAGAACTGCCCGGGATCGAGGATCAGGCTGCGCGATCCGTCGGCGGCCAGCGGCTCCCAGAATTCTGCGGCCCGGTGGCGGCCGGGGGCATCGACGTCCACGAGGCCGGTATGACGCTTCGCCCGGTAGCCGACGAGGCCGTCGAATCCGGCGAGGTCCACCGAGACTGCCACCCCGCCCTGGAAGGACGGGCTATCCACGTCCACCAAAGGCGAGCGGGCATGCAGCAGGACGAGGTCCGCCTCCGTCAGCCGCGGTGCCCCGCGGCGGAAGCGGATCTGCGACAGGCGCGAACCGGTGCGTACGAGAACCGGGAAGGTGCGCGGCGAGATCTCGGCGTAGAGCGGTCCGTCATAGCCGGGCTCGACCTGATCGAAGGCTTCGCCCCGGTCGGTGATGACCCGCGTGAAGACGTCGATGCGGCCCGTCGAGCTCTTCGGGTTCGCCGCCGCCGCGAGATCGCCCGGCAGGACGAGGCGCTCCTGCAGCTCGGCGATATAGACGCAGCCCGTCTCCAGGACGGCACCGGGGCGCAGGTCGACGGCATGCAGCGACAGCCGATCGACGCAGGCCTGGACCGTCCGGCCCGCGCCCGGCAGGAAGCTCGTCCGCACCCGGTAGGCCTTCGCGCCGAGGCGCAGGTCGAGGCTCGCGGGCTGGATCTGGTCGGGCGCGAAGGGGCTCTCGGTCCGGATCCCGCCGACCTTGGCCAGGGCGGCGATCGCCTGGGCCGGCAGAATGCCCGACCGGCCCTCCGCACCTGAATCGGCGGCTCCGGTGGCTGCGCCCGCGTTCATCGCGCCCCTGACTCCTTCGCGCGCCCGGCAGGTCCGCGTCCGTGAGGGTTGTCCGCCCGGACCGGCTAACGTTGGCTTAACCGAGCGCGCAGGCCGCGTCATGCCGGAGCCTCAACTTGGCCGGTCTCAACCCCCGGATCGGGGGCCGGATCGAGACCGTCCGAGGTAGTCCGCCGCGATTGACGGCGATTCCCCCGCCCACTACCACCGGCCGGGACGCAGGTTCCACTCGACTTCAGCGAATCGTACAGTCCGAAGAAGGGCCAAATAGGGCGATGTACAAGGCCGAGACGCGGGGAATAAGTGTCACCGTTCAGTCCCGCTTCGTCGAGGAAGAATCCTCGCCGAACGAGAGCCGCTACTTCTTCGCTTACACGGTCGAGATTGTGAACAACGGCAGCGAGCAGGTCCAGCTGCGCTCGCGTCATTGGCGCATCATCGACGGCCACGGTGCCTGCCAGGAGGTGCGCGGCACCGGCGTGGTCGGCAAGCAGCCGGTGCTGGAGCCGGGCGAGTCCTTCTGCTACACCAGCGGCTGCCCGCTCAACACACCCGACGGGTTGATGGCCGGCAGCTACACCATGGCGACGGTCGCCGGCGAGAGCTTTGAGGCGGAGATCCCCGCCTTCTCCCTCGACAGTCCGCACGTCCGCCGCAGCCTGCACTGAGGCCCCGGCCCGGGGCCTCGCCCCGGAGGAATCCATGTCCGCGACCGGCGAGCGGCTGAGCCCGCTCGACATGCTCGCCCGCCTCGTGTCCTTCGACACGGAGAGCGACACATCCAATCTCCCCCTGATCGACGCGGTCTGCGCCTATCTCGACGGCTGGGGTGTGCCGTACCTGCGCCTCCCGAACGCCGCGGGCGACAAGGCCGCCGTCCTGGCCACGATTGGCCCCATGGTCGACGGCGGCGTCGTGCTCTCAGGCCATACCGACGTGGTCCCCGTGACGGGTCAGGCCTGGACGAGCGATCCGTTCACGCTCCGCATCGCCGACGGCCGGGCCTACGGACGGGGCGCGGTCGACATGAAGGGCTTCGACGCCCTCGCGCTGGCCCTGGTGCCCGACATGCTCGCGGCCGGGCTGACTCGGCCGATTCACATCCTGCTCTCGTACGACGAAGAGACGACCTGCCTCGGCTCCATGGACGGCATCGCCCGGTTCGGTGCCGACCTGCCGCGACCCGCCGCGGTGATCGTCGGCGAGCCCACCGGCATGGACGTCGCGGACGCCCACAAGAGCATCGTCACCTGCCTCACCACGGTCCACGGCCACGAGGCCCACTCCGCCCGGCCCGCTCTGGGGGCGAACGCCGTAACGGCTGCCTGCGACCTCGTCGCCGGCCTCAACCGCATCGCCGACCTCATGATCGAGCGCGGCGACCGGTCGGGACGTTTCGACCCGGCCGCCACCACGGTCCATGTCGGCACCATCCACGGCGGCACCGCCCGCAACATCCTGGCCAAGGAGTGCCGCTTCCACTGGGAGTATCGCGGCCTCCCGGATCTCGATCCGACCGAGATCCCGCGCCTCTTCGCCCGGGAGGTGGAACGCGTGACCCGCGAACGCCTCAACCGCTACGGCGATTACGGGCGGATCGAGACCCTGGAAGAGGTGGACATCCCGGGTCTCGCCCCCGAGCCGGGCTCGGAGGCCGAGCGGCTCTGCCTGCGGATCGCTGGACGAAACCGCACCGTCGCAGTGCCCTACGCCACGGAGGCCGGACGGTTTCAGGCGGCGGGCCTGCCGACCGTCGTCTGCGGACCCGGCGACATCGCCCAGGCGCACCAGCCCGACGAGTTCATCACCCTCGACGCCCTCGCCCAGGGTGAGCGGTTCCTGCGCAACCTGATCGAGATGTGTTCGTCATGAACGCGGTGACCGGAATCACCATTAAGCTGCGGCCGCTTGAGCGGGAGGACCTGCGCTTCGTCCACCAGCTCAACAACAACGACAGCATCATGCGCTACTGGTTCGAGGAGGCCTACGAATCCTTCGCCGAACTGCAGCAGCTCTACGAGCGCAACATCCACAATCAGACCGAGCGCCGTTTCATCGTGGCCGATCCGAGCGGAGAGCCGGCCGGCCTGATCGAGCTCGTGGAGATCAACCACCTGCACCGGCGCTGCGAGTTTCAGATCGCCATCCACCCGAGCTTCCAGGGCCGCGGCTACGCGTGGCAGGCGACCCGGATCGCCATGGATTACGCGTTCAGCGTGCTCAACATCCACAAGCTCTACCTGCACGTCGACCGGGACAATGCCCGGGCCGTGCGCATCTACGAGCGTTGCGGCTTCCGCCCCGAGGGCGTGCTGAGGGACGAATTCTTCGTGAACGGGCGCTATCGCGACGCGGTTCGGATGTGCCTGTTCCAGCCCGACTATCTCAAGGCCCGCGGTGGGGCCGGCGACATCGCCGAGCCCGTGCTCAAAGTATGAGGGAGGGGCTGCGAAAGCCCCTCCCCCCGACGATTCGCGACCGTTCAGTTGCGGCCGGCACCCGGCTGGCCACTGGTCCGGCCGGCACCCTGGGCGCCGCCCATGCTGCCGTTGCCGCCGGAATTCATGCCGCCGCGCTCGGCGCCACCCGTCCGGCCGCCCTCGGCGCCGGACTTCATGCTGCCCTGCTGGCCGCCGCGATCCGAGGCGTTGCGGATCCCGTCCTGCTGGCCGCCGCGCATGTCGCTGTTGCGCATGCCGGCGCCCTTGCCGCCGTTGCGGCCGTCCTGGGCTACCGCCCGATCCGGGCCACGGTCGTTGCGGCCCATCCGGCCGTCGTTGCGGCCCTCGGCCCGGGCGCCATTGTGGATGCCGTCCCGATCGCCGTGCCGGTCGAACCGCGCGCCGGCGCGCTGCTCGGACCGGAAGCTGGCATTGACCGTCCCGCCACCGCTCAGGCGGCGATACTCGGCCGAGCCGTAGCGCACGCGCTGGCCCCGGATCGTCACGAAGCGGTCGTCCTGCACCGTTACGAGGCGGCGATACTCGGGGGAGCCGTACAGGACACGGTGGCCGCGGACGACGACGTAGCGCTCGCGGGGACCGGACTCGCGCACGCTGACGAGACGGCGGTATTCCGGCGACCCGTAGAGGACGCGCTGGCCGCGAATGACGACGTAGCGCGCGCGCGGGCCGTGGTTCTCGGTCACGATCAGGCGGCGGTACTCGGGCGAGCCGTACACGACCCGGCGGCCACCGATGAACACGAACCGGCCCTCGCGGCGGACGCCGCCTTCGAACCGCTCGGACCGCACGTTCGTCCGGCTCACATCCGTCCGGCCGCGGAAGTCCGCCCGGTCGGCGTGACGATCGCCATGCCGGTCCCCATGACGATCGGCGACGCGGTCGCCGCGCTCGTTCCGGTCACCGCGCTCGTTGCGGTCGGCGCGGGCGCCGTCACGGCCGCCGCGCCCGGTGTCGCCGCGATCGCGATCCTGGGCCATGCGGCCCTCGCCGCCGGCATCCCGGCCCTGTGCGGCCCGGCCCGACTCTGCGCCGCCCCGGTCGGACGTCGCCTGACGGCCACCCTTCATATCGCCTTGCAGGCCGCCCTGCGCGCCACCCTGAGCGCCACCGCGCTCGGCACCACCCGCCTTCATCCCGGACTCGGCACCGGCTTGGCCGCCGCGGCCGCCCATCCCGGCGCCGGCCTGCTGCGCATAGGCCGAGGTGCTGATCAGCAGCGCGGCCAACCCAATCGACAATTTCCGCATCGCGAGGTCTCCAATGTTGAATCTGCGACGCAACGTCGAAGGTCGCGAAACGGTTCAGATCGGAGTGACCAAAAATTCATGCAACGAATACCGGGCATCGTACGTTTCGCGCGGAAAAGCTTGACCGTAAGGATGGGTATTGCTGCTCCGTAACCTGGCTGGCCGGCGCTCTACTGCGTCGGCGGACCACCGATCTCAGCCTCGACATCCTGGGGATCGAGGTCGTAACGCCGCGAGCAGAACTCGCAGGTGATGACGATGCGCCCGTCATCCGCGACCATGTCGTGCCGCTCCTGGGGGCTGAACGAGCGGATCATGCCCATCACACGCTCGCGCGAGCACCGGCAGGTCTCGTGGACCGGCTGACGATCGAACACGCGGACGCCGCGCTCGTGGAACAGCCGGTAGAGCAGGCGCTCGCTCGACACGTGGGGGTCGACCAGCTCGTGATCCTCGATCGTCGCCACGAGGGAGCGCGCCTCGACCCAGGCATCGTCCTCCGGCGCGCCACCCGAGAGATGCGCGCGACCCTCCGGGATGTCGCCCGGCGGCAGGTCCGCGAGGCGCGCCCGGTCCACCGATTGCGGCAGGAACTGCACGAGCAGCCCGCCGGCGCGCCAGCGCCCGCTGCCCTCCTCCACGGCTTCGGCCACGGCGAGGCGCACCTGCGTGGGGATCTGTTCGGATTGGCGGAAATACTGGTGCGCCGCCTCCTCCAGGCCCTGGCCCTCGAGGGCGACGACGCCCTGGTAACGGCTCGACGCGCTGCCCTGGTCGATGGTCATGGCCAGATGACCCGTGCCGATCAGGTCGGCGTCCTTGAGCGGGCCGGTGCCGAGGGCGGCGACCCGGTCCGGGTCGAACCGTGCGGTAGCGCGGAGGCGATCCGGCGCCTCGAAATCGACCACGATCATCGCCACCGGGCCGTCGGTCTTGGTCTGGAGCTGGAACCGGCCCTCGAACTTGAGGGACGAGCCGAGAAGCACCGTGAGCGCCGCCGCCTCGCCGAGCAGCCGGGCCACCGGGTCCGGATAGCCGTGGCGGCGCAGGATGGTATCGACGGAATCGCCCAGCCTGACCACGCGCCCGCGTACGTCCAGCGCCTCGACGGCGAAGGGGAGCACGGCGTCGTCATCGCCCGCGTGGCCGTTTCCGGCCGTGGGCTGCTGCGGCTGGGTCGGGGTGTGCGTTCCTGAGGTCATGCCCTCTCCGATCGATGCGTCCGGCGCCTGCGGCGCCCTGCCCCCGGATCAGGCGACCGTCCCGGCATGATCCCGGCTTGGAGCGGGATCCGCGGCGCGGATCCGTCTTCCGGACTGGCCGGGCGGTGTGAGGCGATGACCTTGGCGGCGCGATCGGATCCCTCACCCCGCCCGGCCCGTGCGGGACAGCGCGCGTCGCGCGTCAGATCCGTCGCGGGGAATGCCGCCTGTCGGCAGCCGTGATGGGGAGGCGGGCGGCCTGGACTACCCGCTCACGCCTATATGGTGCGCCCGCCCCGCCCGCGCGAGCCCGGACGCGGCGGTCGCTTCAAAGCCCGCTCGCCCGCAGGCACCAGGCCAGGATGCCCTTCTGCGCATGCAGGCGGTTCTCGGCCTCGTCGAACACCACGGAGCGCGGTCCGTCCATCACCTCGGCGGTGACCTCCTCGCCGCGATGGGCCGGCAGGCAGTGCATGAAGATCGCGCCGGGATTGGCCGCCGCCATCAGCTTGTCATTGACCTGATAGGGGCTGAGCAGGTTGTGCCGGTGGGCCTCGTCATCGTCGCCCATCGACACCCAGCAATCGGTGACCACGGCATCGACGCCCTCCACCGCCGCGAAGGCGTCGGTGGTGACGTGGACGTCGGCGCCCTCCTGCTGCGCCCAGGCGAGGAGCGCCGGGGGCGGAGCCAGTTGGGGGGGGCTCGCGATGTTCAGGGTGAAGTCGAACCGGGCGGCCGCGTGGACCCAGCTCGCCAGGACGTTGTTCGCATCGCCCGACCACGCCACCTTGCGGCCCTTGATCGGCCCGCGATGCTCCTCGAAGGTCAGCACGTCGGCCATGATCTGGCACGGGTGCGAGACCTTGGTCAGGGCGTTGATCACCGGGACGGTGGCGTACTCGGCCAGTTCGAGCATCTGGCCGTGGTCGAGGATGCGGATCATGATCGCGTCGACGAAGCGCGACAGCACCTGCGCGGTGTCGCCGATGGTCTCGCCGCGGCCGAGCTGCATCTCGGAGCCGGTGAGCATCAGGGTCTCGCCGCCGAGCTCGCGCATCGCCACGTCGAACGAGACGCGGGTGCGGGTCGAGGGCCGGTCGAACACCATGGCCAGGGTCTTGCCGGTGAGCGGTCGCTCCGCGGCCAGCTCGCCCTTCCGACGGCGCGCCTTGATGGCGGCGCTGGCATCGAGAACCCGGCGCAGCTCCGCACCGGAGAAATCCTTGAGATCGAGGAAATGACGAGGGCCGGCACCGTTCAGGTGCCTGGCCGGGGCCTCTGCCCGGCCGTCAATCTGGGCTTTCATCGCGTCACAATACCTAGAGTCTGCTCACCGATCACCTGATCATGAACCGCACTCTACCTCCTGACAGGGGCATCTCCGTCACGCGCGGCGGGATCGACCGCGCCCGGAAATGCTTCGGGCCGCCCTCCGGGAGCCGGAGGGCGGTGTTCTGAAATCCGACCTCGCGATCCTATTCGGCCGCGCCGCGTACGGCTTCGAAGCCGGACGCCGCCGAGTCCAGGCGGCGGACCGCCTCGTCGATCTCGGCCTCGCCGATGGTCAGCGGCGGCAGCAGGCGGACGATGTTGTCGCCCGCCGGGATCACCAGCAGATGCGCATCCCGCGCGGCGGCGGCGAAATCCGTGTTCGGCACGCCGAGCTTGAGGCCGAGCATCAGGCCCTCGCCGCGGATCTCCTCGATGACGTGCGGATGCCGGTCGCGCAGGGCGGCGAGCTTCTGCTTGAGCAGCAGGCCGGAGCGGGCGACGCCCTCGAGGAAGCCATCGGCCAGCACGACGTCCAGCACGGCGTTGCCTACCGCCATGGCGAGGGGGTTGCCGCCGAACGTAGTCCCATGTGTGCCTGCAGTCATTCCGCGGGCGGCCTCGCGGGTCGCCAGGCAGGCGCCCAGGGGAAAGCCGCCGCCGATGCCCTTGGCGACGCTCATGATGTCCGGGGTGATGCCGGACCATTCATGTGCAAACAGCCGGCCGGTGCGGCCCACGCCGGTCTGGACCTCGTCCATGATCAGGAGCAAGCCCTGCGCGTCGCAGATCTCGCGCAGCCGGCGCAGGTCCGCGTGGGGGATCTCCCGCACGCCGCCCTCGCCCTGGATCGGCTCGATCATCAGCGCGGCCGTCTCCGGCCCGATCACCGCCTCAAGCGCCGCCCAGTCGCCCGCCGGAACTTGGTCGAAGCCCTCGACCTTCGGCCCGAAGCCCTCGATGTATTTCTGCTGGCCG
This sequence comes from Methylobacterium sp. P5_C11, assembly GCF_054049775.1. NCBI lineage: Bacteria > Pseudomonadati > Pseudomonadota > Alphaproteobacteria > Hyphomicrobiales > Methylobacteriaceae > Methylobacterium > Methylobacterium sp. P5_C11. The sequence continues at coordinate 52,539 of NZ_JBFULS010000007.1, forward strand.
CCCGCCGCGAGGGTCGCCAGCGTCCGCCCGTGGAAGGCGCCCGCGAAGGTGACGATCCGGTAGCGCTCCGGATGGCCGCCTGCCGCGTGGTACTTGCGGGCGATCTTGATTGCCGCCTCGTTGGCTTCCGCCCCCGAATTGCAGAAGAACACGACGTCCGCGAAGGTCGCCTCGGCGAGGCGCTGGCCAAGGCGTTCGCCGCCGGGAATCTGGAACAGATTCGAGGTGTGCCAGATCTTGGCCGCCTGCTCGGTCAGGGCTCCGACGAGGTGCGGGTGGGCATGGCCGAGCCCGTTCACCGCTATGCCGGCGCCGAAGTCGAGGTATCGCTCGCCGCCCTCCGTCACGAGCCAGGCGCCCTCGCCGCGCTCGAAGGCGAGCGGCGCACGGGCGTAGGTCGGCAGAAGGGCTGACGTCACGGGTCCCATCTCCGTTTCAAGCAGGATCTCGGAGCAAGCGTTGAGCCGGCTCCAAATGAAAGTGCCGCCTCAGTCCTGGGCGGCACGCGCGCGATTACTATGAAAGAGCCGGCCTCTGTCAACGTTTCAATGTCCGGCGGAACTGCCGGACAGGCCTGCACGCGGTCCTTGGGAGGCTGATCTCGGCGGCGAATCGGACGCCCGCGGCGCGGATGCCGCGACGGTTGCGCCGGGACAGGCGCGTCCCGGACCGATTCCGGCCTTCGGGCCATGCGGCCCTTGCGCCGCGGGGGCCGCCCGTGCTCCTGCTCCCGCGGATTCGACGGAGGCTGGGAGATCCCGATGAGCACGATCAAGGAACGTCTGCAGGCGCAGGGCCTCACGCTGCCGAAGGCGGCGGCGCCGGTCGCCAACTACGTGCCGTTCGTGCGCACGGGCAGCCTCGTGGTGATCTCCGGTCAGATCTGCTTCGGTGCCGACGGCGCCATCGCGGCCGAGCACAAGGGCAAGGTCGGCGGCGACGTCTCCGCGGAGGCCGGCAAGGCGGCCGCTCGCCTCTGCGCGCTCAACGTCCTCGCCCAGCTCGAGGCGGCGGTTGGCGACCTCGATCGCGCGGTGGTCCAGTGCGTGCGGCTCGGCGGCTTCATCAACGCGGCGCCGGGCTTCTCGGCGGTGGCCGGGGTGATGAACGGCGCCTCCGACCTGATGGTCGAACTCCTCGGCGACCGCGGACGCCACGCCCGCTCCACGGTCGGCGTCGCGGAACTGCCCCTCGACGCCGCCGTCGAGGTCGAGGCGATGTTCGAGGTCCGCTGACCATGGCCGCGCCCGACTGGCTCACCGCGCGGCCGATCGCCCATCGCGGCCTGCACGACCGCGGGGCGGGCCGGCCGGAGAATACCCTGGCGGCGGCCCGGGCTGCGGTCGCGGGCGGTTTCGCCATCGAGTGCGACGTCCAGATGAGCGCCGACGGCGAGGCGATGGTGTTCCACGACGCCGCCCTCGGGCGTCTGACGGGCGCGAGCGAGGCGGTCGCGGAGACATCGGCTGCCGAACTCGGGACGCTTGCCGTCGCCGGCTCGGCGGAAACGATCCCGACCCTGCCGGCCTTCCTGGCGGCGGTGGCCGGGGCGGTGCCGGTGGTGATCGAGGTGAAGTCCCGCTACGACGGCGACCTGCGGCTCGCGACCCGTACGGCGGACGTCGCGGCCTCCTATGCCGGGCCGGTCGCCCTGAAATCCTTCGATCCGAAGGTGGTTGCGGCCCTGCGCGACCTCTGCCCTCCCACTATCCCGCGGGGCATCGTCGCCGAGACGACGCAGGACGATCCGCTCTACGCGGCCCTGCCGCCCTCTTTCCGCCGGGCGCTGTCCAACGTGCTGCACTTCGCGGAGACGCGGCCGGACTTCCTGTCCTGGCGGGTGGACGACCTGCCCAGCGCACCGACCTATCTCTGCCGGCTGCTCGGGCGGATCCCCGTGATGGCCTGGACGGTCCGGACCGAGGATCAGCGCGCCCGCGCGAGCACGCATGCGGACCAGATGGTGTTCGAGGGATTCGTCCCATGATCTGTCCCTGAGGGCGCCAGACTTCGCTGTCCTCGACCGCGCGAGCCGGAGGCAGCGCGGCGGGCTCTGGCGCATCCGGTCAGGGCCGCCTGAAAACCGGTGACGTCGGCAGCCGTCTGACAAGCCCGGCATGGCCGCCGCGCGCATCCGCCCGCTTGCCCCGCCCCCGACACCGGCTAGACTCACGGCCATGAAGCAAGCACCCGGGCCGACGCCGGAGGCCGCCACGCTGACTGTGCGGGCGCTTCCCGGATTGAAGGAGATCGGCGCGGCGGACTGGGATGCCTGCGCCTTCTCGGCCGAGACCCTGGCGGGCGGCGACGAGACCCACAATCCCTTCGTGTCGCACGCCTTCCTCTCGGCACTGGAGGATTCGGGGTGCGTTTCCCGCAAAACCGGCTGGCTGCCCCTCCACGTCTCCGTCGAGCGTGACGGCGAGCGCCTCGGGGTCGTACCCTGCTACCTGAAATCGCACAGCCAGGGCGAATACGTGTTCGATCACGGCTGGGCCGACGCCTACGAGCGGGCCGGCGGTTCCTACTACCCGAAGCTGCAGGTCAGCATTCCGTTCACGCCCGTCACCGGGCCGCGCTTCCTGATCGCCCCCGGGGCCGACCCGGACGAGGCCACGGCGGGCCTCGTCGCCGGCCTGCGGGCATTGCGGGGCGAGACCAAGGCGTCCTCGATCCACGTCACCTTCATGGGCGCGGCCGAGTCGGACCGGGCGGGAGCCGCGGGCTTCCTGCAGCGGACCGACCAGCAGTTCCACTGGGAGAACGACGGCTACGCGGGCTTCGACGACTTCCTCGCCGCCCTCGCCTCCCGTAAGCGCAAGACCATCCGCAAGGAACGTCGCGACGCCCTCGCGCCCGGGATCACGGTCGAGCACCTGACCGGCGCGGACATCACCGAGGCGCATTGGGACGCGTTCTACGCCTTCTACCTGGATACGGGGTCCCGGAAGTGGGGGCGCCCCTATCTCAACCGTCGGTTCTTCTCGCTGCTCTCCGAGCGCATGGCCGACCGGGTGCTCCTGATCATGGCGAAGCGGGCGGGCGCCTACATCGCCGGCGCCCTCAACCTGATCGGCGACACGGCGCTCTACGGACGCAACTGGGGCTGCGTCGAGGACCACCCCTTCCTGCATTTCGAGGTCTGCTACTATCAGGCGATCGACTTCGCGATCGCCCGGGGCCTGAAGCGGGTCGAGGCGGGGGCTCAGGGCGAGCACAAGCTCGCCCGCGGCTACCGGCCGGTCCTGATGCACTCGGCCCACGACATCGCCGACCCGGCCTTGCGCCGTGCGGTGGCCGATTACTTGCAGCGAGAGCGCGCCCACGTCGCCGAGGCGGTTGACGTCCTCGACACGCTGACGCCGTTCCGGCGTACGGATGCGGGCGGCGCCTGCGACGGCGCCGCGCCTGCCCAGATTTCGTCCCTCGAGAGTCCCGAGACATGAACCCGATCGACCGCATCCAGACCTATGCCGACGCGTTGACGGCCCTGCGCCGCGACCTGCACGCCCATCCGGAACTCGGTTTCGAGGAGGTCCGCACCGCCGGCATCGTCGCCGACCTTCTGGAGTCGTTCGGCTGCGAGGTGCATCGCGGCGTCGGCGGCACCGGCGTGGTCGGGCTGCTCAAGGGCCGCACCGACAACGGCCGGCGCATCGGACTGCGCGCCGACATGGACGCCCTGCCCATCGAGGAGGAGACCAACCTCCCCTACCGCTCGACCTATGCGGGCAAGATGCACGCCTGCGGCCATGACGGCCATACCACCATGCTGGTCGGCGCGGCGCGCTACCTCGCGGAGACCCGCGATTTCGACGGCACCGCCGTCTTCGTGTTCCAGCCGGCGGAGGAGGGACGGGGCGGCGCCCGCGCCATGCTGAAAGACGGGCTGTTCGAGCGCTTCCCCTGCGACGAGATCTACGGCCTGCACAACCAGCCGGGCGGCGGCCACGGCATGATCAAGCTGCGGCCCGGACCGCTCATGGCAGCCGCCGACTTCTTCGACATCCACATCCGGGGTACCGGCAGCCACGCCGCCCACCCGCACGGCGGCAACGACCCGATCGTGATCGCCACGGGTCTCGCCCAGGCGCTGCAATCGGTCGTCTCGCGCAACGTCGACCCGCTGAAGTCGCTCGTGCTGTCGATCACCCGTATCGAGGCGGGCTCCGCCTACAACGTCATCCCGGAGACGGCCCACCTCGCCGGGACGATCCGCACCTTCGACAAGGAGATCCGGGCGCTGGCCGGCACCCGCATGCGCGAACTCGCGGCGGGCTTCGCGGCGGCCTACGGGGCCGAGATCACGGTCGACCTGCAGGACATGTTCTCCGTGCTGGAGAACGCCCCCGAGCAGGCCGCGGCCGCCACGGAGGTCGCCACCGAGCTGCTCGGCGCCGACAAGGTCGAGGCGAACGTGCTTCCGAAGATGGGGAGCGAGGATTTCGCCGACATGACCATGGTCGTCCCGGGCGCCTATGTCTGGCTCGGCGGCAATCCCGGACCCGGCCTGCACAATGCCGGCTACAACTTCGACGACTCGATCATCCCGATCGGCAGCGCCTTCCTGGCGCGAATGGTGGAGCGCCGCACCGCTGCCTGAGAGCCGCGACACCCTGCCCCGCCGTCCCGGACTGTCCGGACGGCGGGCGATGGCACGTCGCGGCCCGGGCGGCCGTCGACAGGCCGCCCGATCGATGCAAATCTTCACCTCAAGGCCCATCGACCAACGCGGGCCGCGACGGGGAGGCGCCATGTCACCGGAGTTGCGGGAATCGCGCGCCGCGCTCATCCTGCTCGCCACTTCGGTGGGGGCGGTCCTGATTTTCGGTGCCTTCACGCTGCTCACGCAGCTCGGATGAGACCCGGGTTCGCAACCGCGCCGGGTCGCGCCGACGCAGAGCAGCCTCCAGGGGACGAGGCATCGGCTGGCCGCTCTACCAAACGATCGATGTGGGTTATGCCCGTTCGAGTTGAGTTAACTATCTGTTGATTCAATCAAAGGTTGTATGCCTTCGTCGAAAGCGTGCATGGCACGCGGGATTCGGAGATCGCCTATGGTTGCCGACGCGATAGGGGGGACTTCGCGCCTGGCCGGTCGACCTCTCGGCCGCCCTCGACGCGTCCGGCATCATCGGCGCGTGGTCGTGGTCGCCCCGCGCCGAACGGTGCATCCTCGATGCCGGCGCCGCCGACGTGCTGGCGGGAGATGCCGGGCTCGCCGGACGCACGCTTCCGCTATCGGTGGCCAAGGCCTGTGTCCATCCGGAGGACCGGCCGGCGGTGGTGCGGGCGTTCAAGGCCATGCGCGAGCGCGGCGGCCTGTTCGTGGCCGAGTACCGGACGCTCTCGCCCGCCGGACAGATCCGACGGATCCTCGACCGCGGTCGCATCCCGGCGGGCGCGTCGAGCCGGCACTTGGGGCATGGAATCATCATCGACGTGACCGAATCCCAGCCGGTCACCGCTCCGGTGGGGGATCGGGAGGACGCGCTCGCGCAGGCGGTGGACCGCGCCCTCGAATGCCGCGACGTCCTGGAGGGTGTGGCCGATTCGGAGCTCCAGCTCCTCATCGACATGCTGCTGCCGCACCTGGGCCGGCGGATCGCCAGGGCCTCGGTGACCGGCGCGGGCCGGCGCAGCCATCGAGCCGCGCCGGGCCGCCTCACTGCACCAGCACCGCCTGGCTGCACAGGGTCCCGTCCACGTCGAGATCCGCGTAGCCGAGGCGCAGGCCGAGGCTGCGCAGCGCGGTGTCGAGCACGAGGTCGAGGGCCGGCGTGACGGCGCTCAGCGTCGTCGTCAGGTCCGACTGGAGCAGCGGGCTCACGCCGATGCCGTTGATATTCGGCGACAGGTTGCGGAGCAGGCTGCCGGTGAGCGACTGGGTGAGGTTGGTCGACGCGATCGTGCGGACGGTGTGATTGGCGATGTCCGCGTCCGAAAACACCAGGGTCTGCGCCGTGCTGCCGATCGTCGCGAGCGCGCGCCCGGACACGCTGATGAGCGGCAGGGCGATCAGCGTCGCCGGCTGCGACAGGTCTGGGCCGGTGCTGCCCCCGTGATGGCGGAGCGCGGCACGCCGGCGATCGCGAGGGTTGCCAGCCCGGTCTGCGCGTCGAGGGTGACCTGACGGCCGCCAGAACCGGCGCAATTGAGGGCCTGCAGCGTCGCCTGCGCCGGTGCGACCTCCGCGTAAACCGGCAGGTTAACGGTGCCGAGCCCCAGGGGCGCCGCGACCGTGGCCTCGATCAGCAGGCGGGTCTGTGCCGTCGACATGGTTGCGTTCGGGCTGCCTGGCCGCACCCAGCCCGAACTGCGCTTGCGCTCGCCAATCGCCAGGGTCAGCCGAGTCGTGAGGAGGCCCGGCAGCGTCGCCCCGAGATCGACCGCCACTTGGTTCTGGCCGTTTGCCAGGGAGCCGGTGGCGCCCAGGAGGTTCATCACGTTGAGGGAGGGGCCGGTGAAGCCCCGCGGTAGTGCCAGCGCCGCGGCGTCGCCCAGCCCGTCCACCTAGCCGATCGTAATCAGATTGCCAGCATTCGGCAGGGCGTTGAGGATCCCCGACAGGGCGGCCACGGCGCCGCTGCTGTTCTGAGACGCGACCCTCAGGGCCATCAGCATCTGCCCGACGCTGGCATGCGCCTGAACGATGTCGGTGTAGCTCGCGACCTGCATGTTGAGGCTGGCCCCGAGGGCGTCGAGCACGCGCAGCCCGTCGACGCGGGCGCCCAGCAGGGCGTCGTAGTCGCTCACGCTGAGCGACAGCCTGGCGCCGAGGAGAGCGCCGAGAACGGCGTTGGCGATGCAGCCCTGGAGTTGCAGGGTTCCGGATCCGATCGTGAAAGCGGCGAACTGGGCGCTGGCGGCCGTGCCGGTCACGCGAAACGGCACCCTGCCCGGCAGGCCGATGGCCCGGCCGAAGGTCACCGGGACCGACATGGAGAGACCGACCCGCACCGCGTTCGCCGGACTTCCGCCGGCGCTGAACCGGCCACCCGGCGCGGTCTCGGGGGCGCTGGCGTCGTAGCTGCCGGCGTCGACCGTGGACCGTCGCGGTGCCGTAGCCGTTGTCGCTGAGCGACCGGCGCGCCACCGTGTCGGCCTGGGTCGGATCGACGGCGGCCAGCATGGCGGCGATGTCGGCCGCGCCCTGCGCCTTGCGCCGCGCCTGGAAGACCATGCCGAGGTCGATCCCGACCGCGCCCATCAGCATGGCGCTGCCAAGCGCCACCAGGATCGCGACGTTGCCGCCGCGCGCGGCCCCGAAGTGGCGCGCGCGCCGGCCGCCCGACCCGATCACAGGCCGCCCTTCCGAACGCTGACGGTGCTACGGATCAGGCTGGGCAGCATCGGCAGCAGCCGCGCGAAGACGTTGATCCCGAGGGTCGTGGCGTCGAGGGTGACGGTGACCGTGTACACCGTCGCATCGTTGGGATCCGGGCCGACCTGCACGGTGATGCTGCCCGGCGAGAACATCGCGCCGGCACTCAGGCTTCGGTTCACCACGCTGCGGGCGAGGCTCGCACGCTCGGTATCGGTGACGCCCGCCACGGAGGCCCGCGCCGCCTCCGCGGCGATCTGGCGCAGGTTGTTGGCGGCGCCGAGGCAGATCCCGAACGCCGCGATCCTGGCGGACAGAAGCAGCAGCATGGGTGCCACGAGGGCGAACTCGACCGCGGAGCTGCCGCGCCGACACATCCAACCGCTCGGCGCGTCGCGCCGGCGCAAGCGCCGCACGTCCATCGCATCGCCCTTCACCGCGTCTCGGGCAGCCCGACCGCTGCACGACCCATCGTGGGCGCGATATTATAACCGAAGGTTGTTTTGATCTAATATTATGCAACCAATGAGGGTATCGCTTGCGCCTCAGATGGCCGTCGGCGGCCGCAGCAGGCCGATCCCCGCCGGATCGAAGGCGGCGCTCTTGATGATTGCATGGACGTCCCGCCCCGGTTCCAGGCCGAGTTCGCGGACGGAGGCGGCGGTGAGGCGCGCCACGAGGCGCGCACCGTTGCAATCGATCTCCACCGCGGTCTCGGCCCCCGCGACCGCGAGCCCGCAGATCCGGCCGGCCAGCACGTTGCGGGCGCTGAGCCCCCGCGGGCGCTCGGTGGCAACCAGCACGTCGCGGGCGGCGATCCGTACCCTTAGCCGCGTCCCCGGAGGCCGGGAGAGGCCCGGGACCAGCAGGCGCCCGGCGCTCCCGGCCAAGCGGGTCAGCCCGGTCGCGGCATCGGTATCCTCGACGATCATGTCCAGCAGGGCACCTGCCTCGGCGTCGTGGACCGGTACGAGATCGGCCCGCCGCAGGATCGTCTCCGCGGGACCGGCCGCGGCGACCCGCCCCGTCTCCAGGACGACCACCGTGGTGGCGAGACGCGCCACCTCGGACACCGCATGGCTGACGTAGACGATCGGCACGCCGGCCTCGTCGCGCAGGCGCTCGATGTAGGGGAGGATCTCCGCCTTGCGGGCCTCGTCCAGCGCCGCCAGGGGCTCGTCCATCAAGAGGAGGCGCGGCTTGGCGAGGAGCGCCCGCCCGATCGCCACCCGCTGGCGCTCGCCCCCCGACAGCCCCGCGGGCCGCCGGTCGAGAAGGTGGTCGATGCCCAGCATGTCCGTCACGGCCGCGAAGGCCGCCGGGTCGGCGCGGTGCCGGCCGAAGAGCCGGCCGTAGCCGAGGTTGGTGCGGACGCTCAGATGCGGGAACAGTCGGGCATCCTGGAACACCACGCCGACCTGCCTCCGGTGCGGAGGCAGGATGAGCCCGGCAGCGGTATCCACCAACGTCGTCCCTCCGGCGACGATGCGTCCCACGTCCGGCCGGGCGAGGCCGGCGATCAGATCGATCAGCGTGGTCTTCCCGGAGCCCGAGCGTCCGAACAGGGCGGTCAGCCCTGGTCCGGCTTCGAAGGCGGCATCGAGGGCGAAAGCCCCGCGGCGAAGCTGCACGTCGACCTGGATGCTCACGCGGGGGGACTCGGGTAACAGGTCTCGCGGCGCGTCCCGGTGCCGCTCCGGACAGGCCCGCGAGGATCACGGTCCACCATCTCGAGAACTGCCGCTCGCAGCGCGTGCTCTGGCTGCTGGAGGAACTCGGGCTGCCCTACACGGTGAAGCGCTACGCCCGGGATCCCCGCACGTTGCGGGCGCCAGCCGAACTCGTGGCCGTGCACCCGCTCGGCAAGTCGCCGGTGATCACCGACGGTGCGCGGGTGGTCGCCGAGACCGGCGCGATCGTCGCCTATCTCACGGGTCTCGCCGGCGGCAGGCTGGTGCCTGAACCGGAAACCGAGGCGCGGGCGCGCTACGTTTATGGGCTGCATTACGCGGAGGGGTCGGCGATGCCGCCGCTGCTCCTGAAGCTGACCGTCGGTCGCCTGGCATCGGGCAGCCCGTGGCTCCTGCGCCCCCTGATCCGCCGGATCGCCGATTCGGTGCTCCAGGGCTTCGTCGATCCGGACCTGCGCCGGCACGGGGCCTTCTGGGAGGCGGAACTCGCCGGCCGGCCGTTCTTCTGCGGTGCGGATTTCACGGCCGCCGACATCATGATGAGCTTCCCGTTCGAGGCCTTCGCGGCACGCGGCACGGGTGCGGGGCCGCAGGTGACAGACTGGCTCGCGCGCATCCATGCCCGACCGGCCTATCGGCGGGCTCTGCGGCAGGGTGGCCCCTACGCGTATGCCTGAACGGTCCGCCCCGCTCGGAACCGCTCTCATTCAGCCCGCTCCCAGCCGCCGCCCGGCGCGGGCGGCCAGGAATTCCGAGATCAGCAGGGCCGTCACCGACAGCGCGATCGAGATTAGGGTGAGGCGCAGCGCCGGCCCCTCCCCGCCGGGAACCTGGGTCAGGGTGTAGATGGCCGACGGCAGGGTCTGGGTCTCGCCCGGGATGTTCGACACGAAGGTGATCGTCGCGCCGAACTCGCCCATGGCCTTGGCGAAGGCCAGAACCGCCCCTGCGATGCAGCCGGGCAGGCTGAGCGGCAGCGTGATCGTGAGGAACACCGCGACGGGAGGAGCGCCCAGCGTCCCCGCCGCCTGCTCCAGGCGCCGGTCCACCGCCTCGATCGACAGCCGCATCGCCCGCACCATCAGCGGGAATCCCATGACCGCACAGGCGAGGGCTGCGCCGGTCCACCGGAACGAGAACACGAGGCCGATCTCCGCGAGGGCGGCGCCGAAGGTCCCCCGCCGACCGAACGCCAGCAACAGCAGGTAGCCGGTCACCACCGGCGGCAGGATCAGCGGCAGGTGGACCAGCCCGTCGAGGAGAGCGCGGCCGGGGAACCGCCGACGCGCCAGCAGCCACGCGACGGCCAAGCCGGGCACGAGGCTCGCGAGCGTCGCCACCGTGGCCACCCGAAGGCTCAGGGCGACGGCGGTCCACTCCTCCGGGGTGAGGCCGAGCAAGGGAGTGGCGCGCCGCTACTGGCTGGCGCCGGGCTGTCCGATCACCGTGAAGCCCTGGCGCTCGAACAGGCCGCGGGACTCCGGCCCGCGCAGGAAGGTCAGCAGGGTGGCAGCGTCGGGATTGAGCGAATCCTTGGTCACCGCCGCCGGGTAGACGATCGGCGGATGGCTGTCCGCCGGGAAGGTCGCCAGCACATGGACGCTCGGATCGGCGGCCGCGTCGGTGGCGTAGACGATGCCAAGGGGCGCCTCGCCCCGAGCCACGAGCAAGAGGGCGGCGCGCACATTCTCCGCCTGAGCGATCTGCCCCTTCACCGCGTCCCAGGCGCCCAATGTCTCCAGGGCGGCCTTGCCGTACCGGCCCGCGGGGACGGCGTCGATCGTGGCCATCGCCAGCCTGCCGCCGCCGAGCATCCGCGTCAGGGTGGTGCCGAGATCCGGCGCGAGGGCGACCTGCGGATCCCCGGCGCCGTTCTTCGGCCCGGTCGCGATCAGCACCAGGGCATTGCGCAGGACATCGATCCGCGATCCTGGCTTCAGGAGCCCCGCGCGGTCGACGTAGTCCATCCAGGCGCGGTCGGCCGAGATGAACAGGTCGGCCGGTGCTCCGCTTTCGATCTGCTTGGCGAGGGCGTTCGAGCCCGCGTAGGAGATCCGTGTGGTCTTGCCGGTCGCCTTCGTCCAGGCCGCGGCGGCCTCGTCCAGGGCGGTCTTGAGGCTGGCGGCCGCGAACACCGCCACGGGCTCCTCGGCCCGCGCCGCCCGATCCGCGGGCGCGACCATCAGGGTCGCCAGGGCGAACGAAGCCAGGATCCGTCGGGTCAGGCGCATGGAAGGGTGTCCCCCGGTCGCGGCCCGCTATATACGGCGGGGTACGACGGGGATCATAGGGCCGGTTCCGCGGCCGGCCAAGGGCAGACGGCGGTGATCGACCGGACCTCAGCTCGCGTCATCCCCGCGTGGACTCGCGACGGTCCTCGGGCGTGGCCTCGGCCCGGTGCAGGCGGCTCAGCAGGACGAGCAGATGGCCCGGCAGGGGTCCGTCCGGCGCCGGACCGCCGAAGATGCGTTCGCGCGGACGGGAACGCACGGACGTGTCGTTGACGACCACGGGCCCCCGGGGGCCGGAACGCCTGGACTTGGTCACGCTGTACGCACCCTGCTCAATCGTGATTCACGTAAAAAGCTGGCAAAAACGTCGCTCGAAGCGGCAGGTTCCGCGGCAGCGCTGGATCATGTGGTTAACGCGCGAACAGTGTGCCGCATTCCTGGGCAGTGCCCGCTGCGATTCGCGCGACCTCATCTCACCACGTGCGGATGTCGCGGCGATCGGCCGACCGGCCTTCCGGGACGCCGCTCATGCCATCCGCCACCAGCACCGCCCAGACCGCGGCCGCAGCTGTCGTCACGATCGCGAAGGCGACGCTGATCAGGAGGGGCGAAAGCATGGCGGCCCGGTCGTCTGGAAAAACTGGCGCGCCGGTTCGCGATGAACGGCGCGCCTAGTTAAGGGTCTGGCCTTGGGGAAGCCGAGACTGTTTAAGCACGGGTGATGGCTCTGGACACTGATTTCGATCGACGCAATCGCAAGTATTGCCGGTTGTGTCCGACCGGCAACAAGGGGGCGCGCCGGGTCTCGGCCGCGCGGGTCCGCCCGCGGCGACCGGATTTTTTCGCCCCGCCCCCTGGGATGTGGCGCGCCCCGGCGTTACAGCCCGGTATCATGCTCGAAGGCCTGCCGCCCCACCGCCCGTCCCACGTCCTGCGCCTGCTGACCGACGAACGGTCGGCCCGGGCGATGACGGATCTGCTGGGCGAGATGTTCGATCCCATGGAGACCGCGGTCGCGGCCTTCGAGGACGAGGATGGCCGCACGTGGCGCCTCGAAGCGTATTTCGCCGACGCGCCCGACGAGGATTACGTCCGCGCGCTGATCCGGCCGGTGATCGGCGACGCGGCCGACGCCGCGGAGTTCCGCACGATCGCGGAGCAGGATTGGGTGCGCGCTTCGCTGGAGGGGCTGAAGCCGGTCCGCGCCGGGCGCTTCCTCGTGCACGGCTCCCACGACCGCGATGCCGTGCGGGCCAACGATCTGCCCATCGAGATCGAGGCGGCCCTGGCCTTCGGCACCGGCCATCACGGAACGACCCTGGGCTGCCTGCGGGCGCTGGTTGCCGAGTTGAAGCGCCGGCGCCCGGCTTATGTGCTCGATGTCGGCACCGGCACCGGGATCCTGGCCTTCGCGGCCGCCAAGGCTTTGCGGCAGCCGGTCGTGGCCGGCGACCTCGACGCCGAGGCCGTCCGCACGGCCCGGGAGAATGCCCGGGCCAACGGACTCGGCCCCTATCTCAAGCTCTACGAGGGGTCCGGGGTGCGCCATCGCCTCGCCCACCGGCCGCGCCATTTCGATCTGGTCTTCGCCAACATCCTCGCGCGGCCCCTGAGGCTGCTCGCGCCGACGCTGGCGCGGGTGGTCGCCACGGAGGGCGTGCTGGTTCTGTCTGGCCTGATCGCCCGGGACGTCCCGGGCGTCCTCGCGGCCTACCGCCTCCAGGACTTCGCCCTCGTGCGGCGCGGCGAGATCGAGGGCTGGGTCGCCCTCGTCCTGATGCGCGGCGGCGCGGCGCGTCGTCCGCGACGCTGAACCGCTCCGAACCGGCCGTGCGCCTGCGCGTTATCCGCGCATGAGCCGCACGTCGCCCCATAACCCACCCTCGGACCCCATCGCCGAGGGCGCCCGCGCCCGGGCGCAGGGCCGGCCGAAGGACGCCTGTCCCTATCCGGCGGGTTCGGCCGCCCGCAGGGCCTGGCTAGAAGGCTATGACGGCGCGCCGGACACTCCGGCGACGGGCGGCTGATCAGCGCGCGGTCCGCAATCGCCCGGGCCGATGCGGCCCGGGCGGTTCCCCGGTCGTCTCCGTCGGCAGTTCACCCCCTTCGGCCTGCGCCACCGGCGCGCCGAGGGCGGCCATCAAAATCCGCAGACCGTCGATCCACTCCTCGAGTTCCGCGAGCGAATCGAAACCGTCCCGGCGGACCACGGTCGCAGGTTCGATCGTCACGACGGCGTCGAAGCGGCCGTCGGGTCTGTCGCTGATCCGGTAGTAAACGCGGCGTGGCATGTCTGAGGAATAGGCCAAAACCCACGGCGTGATAAGATTGTTGACGATCTTTAACCACCGCAACGATGCGGTCCCTCGCGAAGGCGGGGTGTTGCGACGCGGGAGCGGCGGGCGCTAGGCTCGCGGCATGACCGAGACCAGCCCGCCACGGCCCCACGCCCGCTTCCAGAGCTTCGACGATCCGAGCCATCGGAAGGGGCCTGAGCGAATCGAGGCCCTGCGGACGGCGTTGCGCGAGAACGGGCTCGACGGCTTCGTCGTGCCGCGGGCCGACGAGCACCAGTCCGAATACGTTCCGGCCGATGCCGAGCGCCTGGCCTGGCTTACCGGCTTCACCGGTTCGGCCGGCACGGCCGTGATCCTGATGGAGACCGCGGCGCTGGTCGTCGACGGCCGCTATACCCTCCAGGCACCCGAGCAGGTCGATACCGGCGTGGTCGCGGTCGTGCCCCTGTCGGACTCGACGGCGGAGTCCTGGATCGGCGCCAACCTCAAGCGGGATCAGGTGCTCGGCTTCGATCCCTGGCTGCACACGCCGGACGGCTTGGCTCGGCTGGAGCGTGCGGCGACCCGTGCGGGCGGCGCGGTCCGGGCGGTGCCGAACCTCGTCGACGCGGTCTGGGCCGGCCGGCCGAGGCCGCCCGCCGGACCGGTGGTAATTCATCCGGATGCGCTCTCCGGCGAGACCGCCGCAGACAAGCTCGTCCGGATCCGCGCGTCCCTCGCCGAGGGAGGCTGCGACGCCTTGGTGATCTCGGACCCGCACAATCTCGCCTGGGCGTTCAACCTGCGCGGCTCCGATGTCGGCCACACCCCCCTGGCCCTCGGCTACGCGATCCTCCCCCGCGAAGGCAGGGCTCGGCTGTTCCTCGGCTCGCCGAACGTCGACCCGGCCCTGCGTGCGGCGCTCGCCCCCCTCGCCGAGATCCTGTCCCGGGCGGATCTGGACGATGGGCTGGGATCCCTGGCTGGCGTGCGGGTCCGCCTCGATGCGGCGACCGGCGCCGTGGCCCTGAAAGAGAAGATCGAGGCCGCCGGCGGAACCGCCGACATCGGCAAGGATCCGATCACCGGGATGAAGGCGGTCAAGAATGCCGCCGAGATCGCTGGTGCCCGCGCCGCCCATATCCGCGACGGGGCGAGCGTCGTGCGCTTCCTGGCGTGGCTCGACGGCGCGGCCGCCGCCGGCGGCCTCACCGAAATCGTCGCCGTCGAGGCGCTGGAGGATTTCCGCGCCGCGGGGGGCGACCTGCGGGAGGTCTCGTTCCCGACGATCTCGGGATCCGGGCCGAACGGCGCGATCGTCCATTACCGGGTGAGTCGCGCCACCGACCGCACGGTCCGGGCCGGCGAGCTGTTCCTGATCGATTCCGGGGCGCAATATCCGGACGGCACCACCGACATCACCCGCACGGTCGCGGTGGGCGCTCCGAGCGCGGAGATGCGCGACCGCTACACCCGGGTCCTGCAGGGCCACGTCGCCATCGCCCGGGCCGTGTTTCCGGTGGGCACGACCGGTGCCCAGATCGACGCCTTCGCCCGGGCACCGCTCTGGCGGGCGGGCCTCGACTTCGATCACGGCACCGGACACGGCGTCGGCGCCTTCCTGTCGGTGCACGAGGGGCCGCAGCGGATCGCCAAGACCGGCACGGTGGCGCTGGAACCCGGCATGATCCTGTCCAACGAGCCCGGCTACTACGCCCGCGGCGCCTACGGTATCCGGATCGAGAACCTCGTGCTGGTCGAGCCCCGCACCATCGCCGGCGGCGAGCGTCCGATGCTCGGCTTCGAGACGCTGACGCTCGCCCCGTACGACCGGCGGCTGATCTGGACGGACCTGCTCGACCCCGAGGAGCGCGCCTGGATCGACGCCTACCACGCCCGGGTGCGCGACACCCTGGCACACGGGTTGGACGCAGATACGCGCGACTGGCTGGAGCGCGCTACGGCGCCGCTGGAAGGGTGACGCACCGGCGCAGGACCCCGGTCGCAGGTCGTGGTAAGACCCGGCATCGTGAAAATGCCCGCCCTGGGCCGGACACGCCCCGCGTGAAACCGCGACCGCCCTGCGCGCGAAGGGACAGCATGATCCGCCGCCTCGCCATCCTGATCCTGGCCTGCACCGCGGGCCTCTCGGCCGCTGCCGCCCAAGGTCTCCCGCAGGGATTCCGCACGCCCCCCGACCTCGTCCGGTCGAGCCTCGTGGCCGAGCCCGCCGCGGTCGCCGGCGCGCAGCCTTTCACGCTGGCGGTGCGGATGCAGATCAAGCCCGGCTGGCACGTCTACTGGCGGAACCCGGGTGATTCCGGCCTGCCGCCGGAGGTCACCTGGACGCTGCCAGCGGGCTTCAACCCCGGGGCGATCCGGTGGCCCGCCCCGGAGCGCATCCCGATCGCGACGCTGATGAACTACGGCTACGAGGGCGAGGTGACGCTCCTCGTTCCGGTCACGCCGCCGCCGAGCCTCGACCCGGCGGATCCGGTGCAGATCCGGGCGAAGCTCACCTACCTCGTCTGCGAGACCGAATGTGTCCCCGGTTCGGCCGATCTGGCCCTCACCCTGCCGGTGGGCAAGGCCGACCCGGACCCGGCCAATGCGGCGCTGTTCGACCGTGCCCGGGCCGCCCTGCCCAAGCCGGCACTCTGGCCGCTCCGCGTGTCGAGCCAGGGTGACACCCTCCGGCTCGATTTCGCCGCGACCGGCCTCAGGCCGGATTCCATCCGGAACGCCGCGTACTTTCCCTATGCCGAGACGGCGATCGACAACGCCGCCGCGCAGGTGATGTCCGTCGACGAATCCGGCCTGCACCTCACCCTCGCCCGCAGCACTCCGGCCGATCCGGCGCCCGGCACGCTCCCCGGCGTCCTGACCCTCGACGAGCTGGGTGATTCCGGAACGCGACGCCTGGCCTTCGCGTATGGCGACGAGCCGGTGCTCCAGGCCGCCGCGGCCCCGGCGGCCTCGGCGGCGACCACACCGGCGGCGGCCACAACGGCGATCGGTCCCGATCTCGACGCCCTGACGATTGCGACGGCTGCCGCCTTCGCCTTCCTCGGCGGCCTGATCCTCAACCTGATGCCCTGCGTGTTCCCGGTGCTGTCGATCAAGGTGCTGAGCCTCGTCCGGCATGCCGGCGAGAGCCGGTCGCGGCTGCGCCTGCACGGCTTCGCCTACACGGCGGGCGTGGTGGGCAGTTTCCTGGCCCTCGCCGCCTTGCTGATCGCCCTGAAGGGCGGCGGCGCGGCCATCGGCTGGGGTTTCCAGCTGCAATCGCCCGCCGTGGTCGCGGGCCTCGCCTACCTGCTGTTCGCGATGGGCCTGAGCCTGTCGGGCGTCGTCCATGTCGGCGGCGGCCTCGCCGGGATCGGTGACGGCCTCGCCCGAAGGGCCGGCCTGAGCGGCTCGTTCTTCGCCGGCGTCCTCGCGACCCTCGTGGCGACGCCCTGCACGGCACCGTTCATGGGTTCCGCGGTGGGCTTCGCGCTGACCCAGAGCGCAGGGGTGGCGCTCGCCGTGTTCGCGAGCCTCGGCCTCGGCCTCGCCCTGCCGTTCCTGGTGCTGACGCTCTGGCCGCCGGCCCTGCGGGCGCTGCCGCGGCCGGGGGCCTGGATGGAGACCCTCAAGGAGATCCTGGCCTTCCCGGTCTACGCAACGGTGGCGTGGCTGATCTGGGTGCTGGCACAGCAGGTCGATCCCCAGGGTCTGCTGGCGGCACTGATCGGCCTCGTGCTGATCGGCTTCGCGGCCTGGGCCTGGGAGCACGGACGTGCCGGCGCGCCCACGGCCGGCCGGATCGCGCAGTCCGCCGCGGCCCTCGCGCTGCTCGCCGGGGCCGCCCTCGCGGTGACCCTGCCGCGGGACCGCATCGCGCCGTCGGCGCAGGCCGCCGACGGGGTCGAGCCGTTCACCCAGGCACGCCTCGCCGCCCTGATCGATGCGCACCGCCCGGTCTTCGTGGACATGACCGCCGCCTGGTGCATCACCTGCGCGGTGAACGAGGCGACCTCGCTCAACACCAAGGCCGTACGCTCCGCGATGGCCGAGCGCGGTGTGACCTACATGAAGGGCGACTGGACCAATCAGAACCCCGAGATCACCCGCCTCCTGGAGAAGCACGGGCGCAGCGGCGTGCCGCTCTACCTGCTCTACAGCGGCACCGGGGAGCCCCAGGTGCTGCCGCAGATCCTGACCGAGGGCACGGTCCTCGCGGCGCTGGAGGCGGTGCCGGCCGCGTCGGGCCGGAGCGCGGCGCTGGCCCGCTGAGGCTTTGAGGGGCCTAGCCCGCTCGAAGATCCGCGCGCCCGTCCCGCCGTCTTTGCGAGCGGAGCGAAGCAACCCAGCAGCGCCACGCTCACAGGCGTCCCGATGCCCTGGGTCACTTCGCTGCGCTCGTGATGACGGAACGGCCGGAGCGATGTCCTATCCGGACAGCCCGTGGGGCCGCCTCAGGCTTCGAGGGAGAAGGTCTCGTCGAAGGCGTAGCCGGAGCCGCGCACCGTCCGGATCGGGTCCGCTTGGCGCGGCCCGTTCAGGGCCTTGCGCAGGCGCCCGACATGCACGTCTACGGTCCGCTCGTCGATGTAGACGTCGTGACCCCAGACCCCGTCGAGCAGCTGCTCCCGGGAGAAGACCCGGCCCGGCGCCAGCATCAGGAATTCCAGCAGCCGGAACTCGGTCGGACCGAGATGCAACTCCTCGCCGCCGCGGCGGACGCGGTGGCCGGTGCGGTCGAGCTCCAGGTCGCCCGCCGCCAGACGGTCCGAAACGTGGGCGGGCTTGGCCCGGCGCAGAAGCGCACGGATCCGGGCGAGCAGTTCCGGTACCGAGAACGGCTTGACGATATAGTCGTCGGCCCCCGTGCCGAGCCCCCGGATCCGGTCACCCTCCTCGCCGCGGGCGGTGAGCATGATCACCGGCAGGCGCTCGGTCTCCCGGCGCGCCCGGATCCGGCGGCACAGCTCGATCCCTGAGAGGCCCGGCAGCATCCAGTCGAGCAGGACGAGGTCCGGGATCCGCTCCGCCAGCAGCAATTCGGCGTCGTCGCCGCGGGCAGCCGTGTCAACCAGGAAGCCTTCCGCCTCGAGATTGTAGCGCAGCAGCGTGGTCAGCGCCTCCTCGTCCTCGACGATCAGGACTTGCATGCTCACGTTTGATGACCCGTTCTACCAGCGGCCCCGCGGATGGTGCAGGAGGCACCGCTCCGCCTCAATCCGTACGCACGGCCTCTCTGGCGGCACCCCACAGGAGACGGCGCCCCCAGCCGCGGCGTACGGCCCGATTCCGGGTGCTCACGGAGCCTGGACACCGTCCACCGTCACGTAGTTCGAGGCATCGTTCTTCGGCCTGTCGCCCGCCAGGGTCTCGCCCGTGGCGAGGTAATGGATCGTCTCGGCGATGTTGGTGGTGTGATCGCCGATGCGCTCGACGTTCTTGGCGCAGAACAGGAGATGCGTGCAGAACGAGATGTTGCGCGGATCTTCCATCATGTAGGTCAGGAGTTCGCGGAACAGGGAATTGTACAGGGCGTCGATCTCGCCGTCGCGCTCCCAGACGTCGTGCGCTGCCTCGATGTCCCGGCTCGCATAGGCGTCGAGGACGTCCTTGAGCTGACCCTCGGCGAGGTCGCTCATGTGGCGCACGCCCAGAACGATCTTCTGTGCCGGCGCCTGATCGGAGATCGCCACCACCCGCTTGGCGACGTTCTTGGCGAGGTCGCCGATCCGCTCGAGATCGCCGGAGACGCGGATCGCCGAGATGGTCTCGCGCAGGTCGATCGCCAGGGGCTGGCGCCGGGCGATGAGCAGCACCGCGCGTTCCTCGATGTCCCGCTGGAGGGCGTCGAGGCGCTTGTCGGCCAGGATCACCGCCTGCGCGAGGGTGTCGTCCCGGCGCACGAGGGCGTCGGTCGCCTCCGCGGTCATCTTCTCGGCCACGCCGCCCATCTCCGAGATCGAGCGACGCAGGTTCTCCAAGTCGGTATCGTAGGAGGTGACGATATGGCCGGGCATGGTGGATCCTTCGATGGTGTCCCGGGGGCGGCGCTCCGGGGGGCGGACGGCGATCCGCCGGCAGACCCCGGAGGTGGAGCGGCGGTGCCCGGGGCCGGAGGGTTCGGGCAGGCTAGCCGAAGCGGCCGGTGATGTAGTCCTGCGTGCGCCGCTCCGTCGGGTTCATGAACATCCGGTTGGTCGGGCCGAACTCGACCAGCTGGCCCAGATACATGAAGGCGGTGAACTGCGAGATGCGCGCCGCCTGCTGCATGTTGTGGGTGACGATCACGATGGTGAACTCGTCGCGCAGCTGCTCGATCAACTCCTCGATGCGGCCGGTGGAGATCGGGTCGAGGGCCGAGGTCGGCTCGTCGAACAGGATCACCTCCGGGCGCTGCGCCACCGTGCGGGCGATGCACAGGCGCTGCTGCTGTCCGCCCGACAGGCCGGTGCCCTGCTGCTTCAGCTTGTCCTTCACCTCGTCCCACAGGGCGGCCTTGCGCAGGGATTCCTCGATCCGGCCGTCCAGCTCGGATTTCGGCAGCTTCTCGTAGAGGCGCAAGCCGAAGGCGACGTTGTCGTAGATCGACATCGGGAACGGCGTCGGCTTCTGGAACACCATGCCGATGCGCGAGCGCAACTCGTTCAAATCGACGGAGGGGCTGAGGATGTTCTCGCCGTCCAGCAGAATCTCGCCCTCGGCCCGCTGCTCCGGGTAGAGGCTGTAGATCCGGTTGAAGCAGCGCAGAAGGGTGGACTTGCCGCAGCCGGACGGCCCGATCAGCGCCGTGACCTGCCGGTCGTGGAAGTTGATGTTGACGTCCTTCAGTCCGTGGAAGCTCCCGTAGTAGAAGTTCAGGCCCTTGACGGCGATCCGTACAGGCCCGCCCTCTTCGGCGCGATTGCGGTTCAGATCGACCGTGGGGATCGCGGAGGCGGCGTTCATCGTCGTGTCCTCGAAGGGGGTCTCAGCGCGTGGGCTGCGGCTTGATCACGAGGCGCGCGATGATCGACAGCGCCAGGATCGTCGCGGTGATGAGGAGCGCGCCCGCCCAGGCGAGGCCCTGCCAGTTCGGGTAGGGCGAGAGGGCGAACTGGTAGATCATCACCGGCAGGTTCGCGACGCCGCCCATCAGGTTGGCGGAGAACCAGGAATTGTTGTTGAGGGCGGTGAACAGGAGCGGCGCGGTCTCGCCGGCGATGCGCGCCAGCGCCAGGATGATCCCGGTGACGATGCCGGCGGACGCCGCCCGCCAGGTCACGCTGACGATCACCGTCGAGGGTGGTGCGCCGAGGGCCGCGCCCGCCTCCCGCAGGGTGCCGGGGACAAGGCGCAGCATGTCCTCGGTGGTGCGCACGATCACCGGGACGGCGATGATGGCGAGGGCCACGCCGCCGGCCCAGCCCGAATAGGTCCCCATCGGCCGCACCATCAGCGTGTAGACGAACAGGCCGATCAGGATCGACGGCGCCGAGAGCAGGATGTCGTTGAGGAAGCGGATCAGCGCCGCGAGCTTCGAGCCGCGTCCGTACTCGGCCAGGAAGGTCCCCGCCATGACGCCCACCGGGGTGGCGATCAGGATGCCGATCCCGGTCAGCACGAGGCTCCCGAGGATGGCGTTGGCGATGCCGCCACCCTCGGAGCCGGGACCCGGGGTGGGGCTGGTGAACAGGGTCGGCGTGAAGCCGCGCACGCCCTGGACGATCAGCATCACCAGGATCGAGCCCAGGACCAGGGCGCCCACCAGGGTCGCGGCGGTGCAGGCGATGCGCAGCGTCCGGTCGGCGAGGCGGCGCCCCCGGCGGACCCGGCCGGGACGGCGCTGGGCGGTCGCGGCGATCGTGTTGGTGGCGTCCATCGCGCGAATTCCTCAGGCGGCCTTGACGCGGCGGGTCAGCAGCCGTGCGATGATGAGCACGACGAAGGTGATCACGAACAGGATGCAGCCCAGGGCCATCAGCGCGTTGAGCTGAAGGCCGTCCGCCTCGTTGAACTCGTTGGCGATGCGCGACGCGATGGTCGAACTCGGATCGAAGATCGACGCGGAGAGCCGGTTGGCGTTGCCGATCACGAAGGTCACCGCCATCGTCTCGCCGAGCGCCCGGCCGAGGCCGAGCATGATCGCTCCGATGATCGAGACGGCCGCCTGCGGAACCAGAACGTGGCGCACCACCTCCCAGGTGGTGCAGCCGATCCCGTAGGCGCTCTCGCGCAGGACGGTGGGGATCTGGTCGAGCATGTCCCGGGCGATCGAGGCGATGAACGGCACGATCATGATCGCCAGGATGATCCCGGCGGTCAGGACCCCGACGCCGGACGGCACCCGGGCGTAAAACAGCGTGCCGACGACCGGCATGCCCTCCACGAGGTTCGAGGTCGGGATCTGGACGAAGCGCGCGAAGAGCGGCGCGAACACGAACAGCCCCCACATGCCGTAGATGATGCTCGGCACGGCGGCGAGCAGCTCGATCGTCATGCCGACGGGCTTGCGCGCCCAGCCCGGGCAGAGCTGGGTCAGGAAGACCGCGATCCCGAGGGACACCGGTACGCCGATCAGCAGAGCCAGGAAGGCGGAGGCGACGGTGCCGATCACCGCCACGAGGGCGCCGTACTGCTCGGTCCCGACGTTCCAGGCGCTGGAGGTGAGGAAGGCGAAGCCGAATTCGCGGAAGGCGGGCCAGCCGCCGTACAGGATCGATCCGAGGATGCCGGCGAGCACGATCAGGACGAGCAGGGCCGCTCCGTAGGAGAACGTCCGGAACAGGGTGTCGAGGCTCCGGCTCGGCGCCTTCCGCGCGGTGGCAGCACGAGGTCGGCCCAGGGCGATCGAGTCTGTCAAAGCGGGCATCCGCGGTTCTCTGCGAAGGGTGGCGTGGTAGCGCGGTGCGATCTCAGAAGCGAGGGAGGAGGTTCTCACCTCCTCCCGGCCACGCTTACTTGGTGTAGACGGGCTTGCCGTCCTTGCCCTTCACGTCGTTCCACTCCTGGTGGATCAGCTCGACGACGTTGTCCGGCAGCGGGACGTAGTCGAGGTCGGAGGCGAGCTTGTCGCCGTTCTTGTAGGCCCAATCGAAGAACTTGAGCGTATCGGCGGCCTTGGCCGGATCGGCGGCATCCTTGTGGATCAGGATGAAGGTCGCCGCCGTGATCGGCCACGCCTCGTCGCCCGGCTGGTTGGTGAGCGAGATGCCGAAGCCCGGGGCTGCCTTCCAGTCGGCGCTCGCGGCGGCGGCCTGGAACGCCTTGTCGTCCGGCTGTGGATACTTGCCGGCCTTGTTCTGGAGCAGGGCGTAGGACAGCCTGTTCTGCTTGGCGTAGGCCGACTCGACGTAGCCGATGGCGTTCGGCACCTGCTTCACGGTGGCGGTCACGCCCTCGTTGCCCTTGCCGCCCTGGCCGACCGGCCAGGAGATCGTCGTGGCCGCGCCGTACTCCTTCTTCCAGGGCTCGGAGACCTGGGACAGGTAGGTGGTGAAGATGTTGGTCGTGCCCGACGCATCCGAGCGGTAGACCGGCGTGATGTTCGAATCGGGTAGCTTGAGCCCCTCGTTGAGCTTGGCGATCCGGGGATCGGTCCACTTGGCGATCTTGCCGGCGTAGATGTCGGCGAGGACGTCACCCGTGAGCTTGAGCTTGCCCGGCTCGATCCCGGGGATGTTCACTACCGGCACGACACCGCCCATGACCGTCGGAAACTGGACGAGGCCGTCCTTGGCCAGCTGCTCGCCCTTCAGCGGTGCGTCGGTGGCGCCGAAATCGACCGTCTTGGCCTGGATCTGCTTGATCCCGCCGCCGGAGCCGATCGACTGATAGTTAAGGCCCGAGCCCGTCTCCTTCCGGTAGGCCTCGGCCCACTTGGAGTAGACCGGGAACGGGAAGGTGGCGCCGGCACCCGTGATGTCGGCGGCGAGCGCCGCGGACGCCAGCTGAGCCGTCGCGAGGCCGACGGCGAGCGCGTAAGCGAAGGGTCTCAATGGAATCTCCGTTGCCGTCGGGCGGGATCCTGCGCCGCTCCGCCGGCAAGCCCGTGCCCGCGGCAGAGCTATGCGGCCGATCTTCCGAAGAGACCCAGCGCCGGCCGCCCGATGGCCGGCCGGTTACGACAGGGAGATGACACCGGCATGACATCGCGCCGCATCTCCGGCGGCACGGTTCCGGGGTCTCGTGCGTTCCTCACTGGTAGCACCAGAGGAAGGACGTCCGGATCGTGAGCGGCGAGGAGGTCGATACGGCGACGGACGCCGATCCGGCTTGGCTGGCTCTGCATGCCGAGCGGGAAGCCGTGGAACGCGCCCTGACCCTGGCGCAGGCCCGCCAGAAGTTCAGTTCGGATCCGGAGGTGGCCGCGACGGCGCAGATCGAGGAGGCCAAGCTTCTCGCAGCTCTCGACCGGGTGCTGACCTTGATTCGCGCCGCCGAATACCGCCGCCGGCCGGGTGCGCGCCGCTGGTAGGAAGGATGGTCGGGTCAGTTCGCCCGGCGCAACTCCCGCTCCTTCTGGCGCAGGCGCAGGAGGAGTTCCACGTGGGTGTCGGTGATCGGCTGCGTGTCGACGCTGCCCTCGTAGACCATGCGGAGTGTGAGGCCGAGCTGGCGGGTGTCGACAGCGCGCTTCAGAGGCTGTCCCGCAGGCAGGTGGCCTTCGGAATCGACGACTGACGGCTTCATGTCTCCCTCCCGCCCATCGGCCGCCTCGACCAGCCGCGGCTTCGGGATGGCGCCACTCTCACGATGAGTGGTTAACAAAGTGTTACTATCAACCAACGGTTAGGGTTGCTGCCAGGTTACGCGGCTGCTCCCTGGAGGAGGCGCGCGGCAGCCGCGCGGGCCTCGTCGGTGACCGTGGCGCCCGCCAGCATCCGGGCGATCTCCTCGCGCCGTTCGGCGACCGGCAGGCTCGCCACCCGGGTGGCGACCCGACCGGCCCCCTTCACGGGCGCCTTGGCGATCAGGAAATGGGTCTCGGCCCGCGCCGCCACCTGCGGCGCGTGGGTGACGGCGACGACCTGTACGGTCGCGGCCAGCCGGGCGAGCCGCAGCCCGATGGCGTCCGCCACGGCGCCCCCGACCCCGGTATCGATCTCGTCGAAGATGAGGGTCGGGGCCGAGCCCTTGTCGGCGAGCACGACCTTCAGGGCCAGCATGAAGCGCGAGAGCTCGCCGCCCGAGGCGACCTTCATCATCGGGCCCGGCTTGGTGCCGGGATTGGTCTGCGCCCAGAACTCGACACGGTCGGTGCCGGCCGGATCCCGCGAATCCGGGTCGCTGGCCATCTCGGTGATGAACCGGGCGCGCTCCAGCTTGAGTGGCGGCAACTCGGCCTTCACGGCGGCATCGAGCTGCTTGGCCGCCCGGCGGCGCCCGGCGCTGAGCTTCTCCGCCGCCTCGGCATAGGTCGCCTCCGCGGCGCCAAGCGTCTGCTCCAGGCCCGCCAGAGCCGCCTCGCCGGCATCGATCGACGCCACGTCGCCGGCATAGCGCTCCGCGAGGGCCGCGAGGTCGTCGGCGGCGACATCGTATTTCCGCGATGCAGCCCTCAGGGCAAAAAGCCGCTCCTCCACGCGCTCCAGGTCGCGCGGGTCGAACTCCGTCTCGGCCACCGCGGCGTCGAGCACCGCACGGGCCTCGTCCAGGGCGACCATCGCGGCGTCCAGGGCGGTCACGCAGGGATCCACGAGGGCAGGCAGCTGCGCGGCGCGGCGTTCCAGCTTGCGCAGGGCGGCGGAGAGATGGGGCACGCCCGAATGCGGGCCGCCGACAGCCTCGAGGGCCTCGTTGAGTTCGCGCGCAACCTTCTCGGATTGCTGCATGACGCTGCGGCGCTCGGCGAGCTGAGCCTCCTCGCCCGGCTGGGGCGCCAGTTCGGCCAGTTCCTCCACGGCGTGGCGCAGGAAGTCGGCCTCCTTGCGGGCCGCCTCCACACGGGCGCGCTGCTCGGCGAGTTCGGTGCGGGCCGTCCGAACCGCCCGCGCGGCCGCGCCGACCTTGGCGAGCTGGGAATGGAGACCGCCAAAGGCATCGAGGATCGCCCGGTGTGAGGCGGGGTCCGCCAGCGCTCGGTCGTCGTGCTGACCGTGGATCTCCACGAGGGCTGCGCCGATCGCCCGCAGGACCTGCACGCCCACCGGCTGGTCGTTGACGAAGGCGCGGGTCCGGCCATCCGCCAGCTGGGTGCGGCGCAGGATCAGGTCGCCCTCGGTGTCGATCTCGGCCTCGCCGGCAATCCGGCGCGCCGGATGATCGACGGGCAGGTCGAACACCGCCGTGACCACGCCCTGCGCCTCGCCATGGCGGACCAGGCGGCCGTCGCCCCGGCCGCCGAGAGCGAGGGCGAAGGCGTCGAGCAGGATCGATTTGCCCGCACCCGTCTCCCCGGTCAGGACGCTGAGCCCGGATCGGAAATTCAGTTCGAGCCTGTCGATCAGGACGATGTCGCGGATCGCGAGCTGCGCCAGCATGCGGCGACGGGGTTTCCTCAGGACGGGACCGCAGACATAAGGCCGCCGCGGCGCGGATTCACCCCAAAAATGCGTCGCACCGCGTCAGTCGGTGTGCCGCAACGGGAAAGGCCCGGAGCGGCGGCTCCGGGCCCTCGTGTTTCGTGGAACGGGCCTCTGCAGGCCCGGATCCTCACTCGGCCGAGGCGGTCTTGCCCGTGACCGTGCGGTAGATCTTCGACAGGAAGGAACTCTTCTCCTCCCGCGGCTCCAGGCCACCCTGGGCCAGGAGCGCATGCGCGTCCTTGTACCAGGAACTCTCTGGGAAGTTGTGCCCAAGCACCGCGGCGGCGTTCTGCGCCTCCTGGGTGATGCCCAGCGCCCAGTAGGCCTCGGTCAGGCGCTCCAGCGCCTCCTCGGCGTGACGGGTAGTCTGGTACTTGGCGACCACGTCGCGGAACCGGTTGATCGCGGCCGGGAAGTTCCGCTTCTCCAGATAGAAGCGCCCGATCTCCATCTCCTTGCCGGCGAGCTGGTCGCGGGTGATCTGGATCTTCGCCCTGGCGTCGGTCGCATACTCGGAGGTCGGATACTTCTGGACCAGCTCCTGCAGGGCGACCAGGGCCTTCTCGGAGCGATCCTGATCACGGGTCACGTCCGGGATCTGCTTGTAGTTCGACATCGCCAACAGGTACTGCGCGTAGGCGGCATCCTTGCTGGCCGGGTGCCGTTGCAGGTAGCGCTTCGACGCGTTGATGGCGTCGTCGTATTTCTGGCCCTCGTAGTTGGCGTAGGCCGTCATCAGCAGCGCCTTCCGGGACCAATCGGAATACTGGTACTGCTTGTCGAGGTTGTCGAACTTCTTGACCGCGCCCTCGTAGTCGCTGTCCTCGAGCTTGGCCAAGCCGTCGCTGTACAGCTTGTCGGCCGGAACGTCCGGGACGACCTCGGGCTTGTACTTCTCGGCGAACAGGTTGGTCGGGTCGAAGTCGCAGCTGCCGAGACCCAGGCCGAGGATGGCCACGAGGGGGGCCACGAAGGCCGCCGCCCGGCGTTGACGAATGGTGACAGGCATCTGGCGCTCTTTCCCGGATCCGGCGCCGTCTCGCGCCGTCATGCCATCGCGTGGGTGGATCCGGCCCGCCCGGGGCCGTGCCCGCCGTTCACGGACCGTTAAACCGTGCCGTTCGATTCGGGCACGAAAGCGGCAAGGCTGCGGCGGCCAGGATCGGTTGGCGGCTGTGTCCCGCGGGTCACAGATGGTTGGCTACAGGTCGCCCGCGAAGGCGGCCAGGCCGAGGCCCACGCCGAACTCGGACAGCACGGTCTCGCGGCGCGAGCCCTGCGCCTCGACGATTGCGTAGTTCGAGCGGTCGGCGAAGAGGGCCGACAGAACGCCGACATTCATCCGGTGGCCGCCGCAATGGGAGCGGTAGGCGCCCTGGATCGGCAGTCCGGCCAGGGCGAGATCGCCGATCGCGTCGAGGATCTTGTGGCGGACGAACTCGTCCTGGAAGCGCAGGCCCTCGGGGTTGACCACCGCGGTCTCGCCGACCGCCACGGTGTTCTCCAGCGACGCGCCGAGGGCGAAGCCGGCCTTCCAGTACCGTTCCACGTCCCGCATCATGCCGAAGGTGCGGGCGCCGGCGATCTCGCGGCGGTAGACGGCGGGGGACAGGTCCATCGCCTTGCGGGAGCGGCCGATCACGGGGCTCTCGAAATCGATCTCGACGTCGAGGCGGAAGCCCCGGTCGATCGGGCGCAGTTCCGCGAAGGACGTCCCGGTCTCGATGCGGACGTGGCGGAGGATCTTTAGCCAGCGCCGCGGCGTGTCGCAGGTCGCGATCCCGACCTGGTCGATCGCCTGGACGAAGGGGAGCGCGGATCCATCGAGAATCGGCATCTCGGGGCCGTCGATCTCGATCAGAACGTTGTCGACGCCGAGCCCGTAGAGGGCGGACATCAGGTGCTCGACGGTGGCGACCGCCCCGGTCTCGACGTCCCCCAGAACGGTGCAGAGTTCCGTGGCGGAGACGAGGGCGTGATGCGCCTTGATCAGGCGGTCGTTGCCATGGGTGGTGCCGGTGCGGAGGAAGGCGACGCCGTGATTGGCGGGAGCGGGGCGGATCGTGATCTCGGCGGGATTCCCGGAATGAACCCCGATGCCCGAGAGAGTCGCCGGCCCCTTGAGGGTCGTCTGTTTATGCGTTCGCATTCCTTAGCCCCCGGGCGCGATCCGTTCCCGACACCCCGACCGGGGGTGAGGAGAAAAACACAGATCCGTCCGCTGCTTGATGCCCTGGTCCACGCGATCAGGTTGTGTCCCGGCGCGCGTCGTCTCGTTCTTGTCGTTTCTATAGCTGCACCGCACAGGGCAGCCAAATCACGGATTCTTACGGTCTGTTACAGACACGCTTACCGGTCGGTTGCCACAAAATCTTGATCCACCAGAGGCTTAAAGGTTGGTTAAGACGTGGCTAACCGACGGCCGTTCTGTGGCGCGGATGCACCACGCAGGAAGCCTCGCCAGCCGCGGTCAGTGGCCGATCGCGGCCCCAGCGAAGCGACTTAACAACCAAGGGTTGCCTTGCTGCAGCGCGAAGGGCCGGCGGTGTCCCGCCGGCCCCCGTGGCGTCCGCGACGCGGACGGTTCAGTTCGCCTGACGGCGCAGGAAGGCCGGGATTTCGAGCTGATCGTCATCCATCATCCGCGACTGCGGGGCGATCCGACCCTGCGGGTCGAGACCGCCCTGCGCCGGACGGTATTGCGGGACCGCGGGCGCGGCCGGCGCACGCGGGGCCGCCGGCGCGTGGGCCTGGGTCACCTGGGGCTGATGCATGTGCGGCTGCGGGGCGACGGGGGCCGCAGCCCGGGGGGCCGGGGCGCTACCCTCCATCTCCTCGCGGCGGCCGCCGAAGCCGACGGTGGCGAGCCGGCGCAGCAGCGACGTCCGCTTGGATTCCGGGGCGGCCTCCTCGGCAGCGCGGTTCGCCATGATCTGCGTCTGGGCGATCGGCGGCAGCTCGTGGATCTGCGGCATCCGCGGGGCGCGGGCGAGGGGCGTCCCCGTCGGGGCGACGGGACGCGGCGGCACGAACGGACCGGCCTGATAGCTCGGTGCGGTCTCGGCCGGCTGCGGCGCCGGTGCCGGGACGAACGGCGCGGCGGCGCGCGGCTGGGCCGGCGCCAGCACGACGTCGTCGCGGGTGACCGGCGCGGCGTCGAGGCGGTTCTCGATCCGCGGCTCGGAGTGCGGCTGCGGCGCCGGGGCCGAAGCGACGCTCGGCGCCGGGGCGACCGACTCGGTGCGGATGCTCGGAACCGGCGAAGCGGCGCGCGAGCGGGCCTCGGCGCGCAGGCGCTCGGCAACCTCGGCGATGCGCTGCTCGGTCTCGGCGATGGCCGGGTTGTTCGGCGAATTGGCCGAGATCAGCAGCGGCTCGATGCCGGTGGCGACCACCGAGACGCGGATGATGCCGTCGAGGCTCTCGTCGAAGGTGGCGCCCAGGATGATGTTGGCGTCCTGATCGACCTCCTCGCGGATTCGGGTGGCGGCCTCGTCGAGCTCGTACAGGGTCAGGTCCGAGCCGCCGGTGATCGAGATCAGCAGGCCGCGGGCGCCCTTCATGGAGACGTCGTCGAGGAGCGGGTTGGCGATGGCCGCCTCGGCGGCGCGGTTGGCGCGCTTCTCGCCGGAGGCCTCGCCGGTGCCCATCATGGCCTTGCCCATGCCGCGCATGATCGCCCGCACGTCGGCGAAGTCGAGGTTGATGAGACCCTCCTTCACCATCAGGTCGGTGATGCAGGCGACGCCCGAGTAGAGCACCTGGTCGGCCATCGCGAAGGCGTCCGCGAAGGTGGTCTTCTCGTTGGCGACCCGGAACAGGTTCTGGTTCGGGATCACGATCAGGGTGTCGACGGCGGCCTGAAGCTCCTGGATGCCGAACTCGGCGGTGCGCATGCGGCGCATGCCCTCGAACTGGAACGGCTTCGTCACGACGCCGACCGTCAGGATGCCCATGTCGCGGGCGGCGCGGGCGATGACCGGGGCGGCGCCGGTGCCGGTACCACCGCCCATGCCGGCGGTGATGAAGCACATGTGGGCGCCCGAGAGCTGGTCGCGGATCTCGTCGATCACCTCGTCGGCGGCGGCCGAGCCGACCTCCGGGTGGGAGCCGGCACCGAGGCCCTGCGTGACGCCGAGGCCCATCTGGATCACGCGCTCGGCCTTCGAGGAGGTGAGCGCCTGCGCGTCGGTGTTGGCCACGACGAACTCGCAGCCGAGCAGGCCCGATTCGATCATGTTGTTGACGGCGTTACCGCCGGCGCCACCGACGCCGAAGACGGTGATGCGGGGCTTCAGTTCCCGGATGTCCGGCGCCTGGAGGGTGATGGCCATGGTGTCGAGCCTCTCGCTAACTGTGCTGTCCGTGCGACGCCTGAGCGCCGGATTCTCTTCGACCCGCCCGACCACCCGGGCGGGCGCGAAACCTAGAAGCTGTCCCGGAGCCAGCGGCCGACCCGGTTCAGGTAGTTGTCGGTTCCGGTCGCCGCGAAGGCGCCGTGCCCCCGCGGCTCGAAATGCTCGGCATGGGCGACCTGCGGGTAGACCAGCAGGCCGACCGCCGCCGAGAAGGCCGGACCCTTGGCGGCTTCCGGCAGACCCCGGATGCCGAGGGGCCGCCCGATCCGCACCTGACCCTGGAGGACGCGACGGGCGACCTCGGGCAGACCGACGAGCTGACTGGCGCCGCCGGTGAGGACCACGCGCCGCCCGGCCTGGGCGGCGAAGCCCGCGTCCCGCAGGCGGTCGCGGACCAGCTCGACCACCTCCTCGACCCGCGGCTTGATGATCCGCACGAGTTGCGAGCGCGGGATGTGGGCCGGGGCCTCGCCCTCGTCCTCGCCGACCCCGTGGACCGCGATCATGTCGCGGTCGTCGGAGGGGGTGGAGAGGGCCGAGCCGTAGAGGGTCTTCAGCCGCTCGGCCGCCGCCATGCGCGTGGAGAGCCCGCGGGCGATGTCCATGGTGACGTGGTGGCCGCCGACTGCCAGGGCGTCGACGTGGACGAGATGGCCGCCGGAGAACACGCCGACGCTGGTCGTGCCGCCGCCCATGTCGACGACGCAGACGCCCATCTCGGCCTCGTCGTCGACCAGCGCCGAGAGCCCGGCCGCGTACGGCGTGGCGATCACCGCCTCGACTCCGAGGTGGCAATGCTCCACCGCCAGCATGACGTTGCGGGCCGCCGCCAGCTCGCTGGTGACCACGTGCAGATCGACGCTGAGCGCCTCGCCGATCATGCCCGACGGGTCGATGACGGCGCCCTGCCCGTCCAGGGCGTAGCCGGTGGGCAGGGCGTGCAGCACGGCCCGGCCGGGGCTGACGCCGTGGGCGCTCGCGGTCTCGAGCACCCGCTCGACGTCGCTGCCCGTGACGGTCCCCGAGCGCACGTTCACCCGCGCCTGGAAATGCTGGGAGGCCAGACGCCCGCCCGACATGTTGACGATGACCGACTGGACCTCGACCTTGGCCATCCGCTCGGCCGCGTGCACGGCCTGGCGGATCGCCCCCTCGGCGGCCGCGAGATCGACGATGGCGCCGCCCTTCAGCCCCAGCGAGCGCTGGTGGCCGATGCCGATGATGCGCGCGAGATGCGTGCGGCCGCGGAGGGTCGAGAGCGCCTCGGCGGGCTGCAGCTCGGCGATCAGGCAGACCACCTTGCTCGTGCCGATATCGAGCACCGAGAGGGTGGTCGAACGCCGGGCGGAGAGCGGCTTCAAGCGCGGCGTGAGGCCGTGTTGGCTGTGCATTGACGCTACCGGACGCGGGAGGCGGGACGGGCGGAGATCGTGGTCGAGGTCATCAGCTGGCCGCGCCCTTCTTCTTCGCCTTCTGGGCTTCCGCACGGGCCGCGGCGGCCTCCTCGGTCAGGCGCACAACGAGGCGGTCCCGCATGCGCAGGTCCACCGCGATGATGTCCTTCTCCAGAAGGCCGGCCTCGCGCTCGAACCGGACGAGGCGGGCGAGCGCCGCGGCCGGATCGACCTCGGGCAGGCGCACATCGATGCCGTCGAACTTGAGGGTCCAGCGCCGGCCGGACACGTAGGTGCCGGCCTTGATCCGCTCGGCGAGCGGACCGGCGGCGGCGACGAGGGCGAGATATTCCGGAAGCTTGGTGTTGGCTTCGTCGCCGACCACGAGGGGGAGGCTGGCGTAGCGGTCGTCCCGCATGGCGTCGATGACGGTGCCGTCGGCGGCGATCACGCTGATCTCGCCGTTCTTCTGCCAGAGGGCCGCGGGCTCGC
Organism: Methylobacterium sp. P5_C11; assembly: GCF_054049775.1. Lineage (NCBI taxonomy): Bacteria > Pseudomonadati > Pseudomonadota > Alphaproteobacteria > Hyphomicrobiales > Methylobacteriaceae > Methylobacterium > Methylobacterium sp. P5_C11. The sequence goes on from NZ_JBFULS010000007.1 coordinate 84,814, forward strand.
GCTCCACCTGGGTGATGGCGATCTCGTTGGGATAGATCTTCCGGACGGAGGCCTGGGCGATCAGCGGCACGCGGAGCAGCCGCTCGCGCACGTCGTTGAYGTCCAGGAACGGAACCGAGGAGCGCCAGTCGATCCCGGCGGCGGCCAGGACTTCGCGCTCGTACATCCGGGAGATGCCAGAGATGGTCACGCGCTCGACGCCGAAGCCGGCGACGCGCGCGGCGATGTCCAGGGGACGACCCTGCTCGGCCACGAAGGCGTCGTAGCGGCCGCTCGCCACGAAGCCGGCGAGCGCCACGACAGCGCAGGATACCGATACCCCGACCGCCCCGACGCCACGGGGCAGGCGCTCGATCAGCCGTTGAGCCGGGCGAGACCGGCGCACCGAGAGGGAGCGCGACGGCAGGCGGCCGGTGATCCGACCCAGCACGGCGCCGACGAGGCGCGCGGGACCGGTCCGGCCGGCGGCGTCGCCGCTCAGCGATTCAGGGAAGCGTCCTCCACCATCCATCGGACGAGCTCACCGAAACTCAGGCCCGCATGGGCCGCCATCTCTGGCACAAGGCTCGTCTGGGTCATGCCGGGTTGCGTGTTGACCTCCAGCACGACGAGCAGACCGGTTCCACCCGGTGTGTCGTCGAATCGAAGGTCGGCACGGCTGACGCCCCGGCAGCCCAGTGCTTGATGCGCCGTTAACGACAGTTCTTGGACACGCTGGTAAACATTTGGTTTAAGTTCGGCCGGCAGCACGTGAACCGACCCCCCCGGGGCGTATTTGGCGTCGTAGTCGTACCAATCCCCCGTCGCGGCCTTCACCTCGATCACGCCGAGGGCTCTGTCACCCATCACCCCGCAGGTGAGCTCGCGGCCGGCTATGTAAGGTTCCACAAGGACTTGCTCGCCGAAGGTCCAGTCGTCGGAGCCGAGGATCTGGGGCGGGTGCGAGCGGCCGTCACGCACGATGATCACACCCACCGATGAGCCCTCGGCGATGGGTTTCACCACGTAGGGTGGCGGCAGGGGGTGTGTCCTGGCGGCCTCACGACGGTTAACGATCCGGCCCTCCGGCACGTCGACGCCGGCCGCGCGCATGACGGTCTTCGCCTGCTCCTTGTTCATGGCCAGAGCCGAAGCGAGGACGCCGGAATGGGTGTAGGGGATCTTGAGGATCTCCAGCAGTCCCTGGATCGTGCCGTCCTCGCCGTCCGGGCCGTGCAGCGCATTGAAGGCCACGTCCGGCTTGAGCGCGGTGAGCACCGACGCGACGTCCGGACCGACATCGACCCGGGTCACACGGAAGCCCTCGCTTTCAAGGGCGTCGGCGCAGGCCTTGCCGGAGTTGAGCGAGACTTCGCGCTCGGCGGAGGTGCCGCCCAGCAGGACGGCGACGTGCTTGGACATCAGGGCACCTCAAATAGGTCGGCTTCAAACAGAATCTGGATGCACCCGGACGCTCGCCCGTGGCCGCCGAGCATCGTGTCGCGGCCGCATCAGCGTGTCGGGAACGCCCTTCTCACGGCGCCCCGGCCGCCGATCCGATCCGCCGGATCTCCCAGCGCAGGGCGATCCCGCTGGTCTCGCGAACGCGCCGGCGAACCTCCTCGCCGAGCCCCTCGATGTCGGCCGCGGTCGCGGTGCCGGTGTTGATCAGGAAGTTGCAGTGCATCTCGCTGACCTGCGCGCCGCCCCGGGTCAGGCCGCGGCAGCCGGCCGCGTCGATGAGCTGCCACGCCTTGCCGCCCTCGGGGTTGGCGAAGGTCGAGCCGCCGGTGCGCTCGCGGATCGGCTGGGCCGCCTCGCGGGCGGCCGTGACCCGCTCCATCTCGGCCTCGATGGCGGCCCGGTCTCCGGGCCTGCCCCGGAACAGGGCGCGCGTGAAGATCACGTCCTCCGGAGCGTCCGAATGCCGGTAGGAGAAGCCCATCGCGGCGTGGCTGTAGGTGCGCAGTGCGCCGCGCCTGTCGATGCCGCGGGCCTCCACCAGCACGTCGGTGGTCTCGCCGCCATGGGCGCCGGCATTCATCCGCAGGGCGCCGCCGATCGAGCCCGGGATGCCGCGATAGAAGGCGAGCCCGTCGAGACCGGCCTCGGCCGCCGCCTTGGCGAGGCGCATGTCGGGAACCGCGGTGCCGACGGTCAGCGTGTCGCCGTCGATCGCGATGCTGCCGAAGGCCTTGCCGCCGAGGCGGATCACGACGCCCGGCACGCCGCCGTCGCGCACGATCAGATTCGAGCCGAGCCCGATCACGGTCACGGGCACGTCCGGATCCAGGGCGGCGAGGAGGCGGGCGAGATCCTCCTCGTCGGCTGGGGTGAACAGGACCTCGGCCGGTCCGCCGACCCGGAACCACGTGAGGTCGGCGAGCGGCTGGTCGGCGAGGAGGCGCCCGCGGAGGTCGGGCGCGGCGGCGCGGATGCGGTCGTGGAGGGATGTGGTCATTTGTGGTTCTCCCCTCTCCCCGCAGGCGGGGAGAGGGATGCGACGACCACGGATCTCGGGCTTGCCCGAGATCCGATCTTCGTTGCCCAAGTCGGGCAAGCCCGACTTGGGATGTCGTCGCATCGAGGCGGCAGCCGAGGGTGAGGGGGCGGCTCCGGATATGACTCGACCGGAGCCGCCCCCTCACCTTCGCCCTTCGGGCTCGCCGCGCCGACGACAGGGTCGTCGCGGCCCTCTCCCCGCGCGCGGGGAGAGGGGGGAAGCGCGGCCAGGATGGTGTCCAAGACACCGACGATGTTGTTCACGATCTCAGCGTTCCAGAACCGCAGGACGCGATAACCCTGCGTGGCCAGCCACGCGTCACGAACGCGATCATGCTCACTGTCGGCATGCTGGCCGCCGTCGAGTTCTATGATCAGTCGAAGATCTCGGCAGCAGAAATCCGCGACGTATCGGCCGATCGACTCCTGGCGGACGAACTTGAAACCGGCCAGACGCCGGTCGCGCAAGCGATACCAGAGGCGGCGCTCCGCCTCGGTTTGCGTCTCGCGCAAGCGCCGCCGGAAACGGGCTCGTTCCGGCTCGGCTTCGCGCATCCCCTCACCGCCCCCGCGCGGCGAGTTCGTCCGGCAGCGCATAGGCCCACTGGGTGATCGTGCCGGCACCGAGGAGCACCACGTAGTCGCCCGGCTTTGCGAGGTCCGCGATGATCCCGGCGAGTTCCTCAGGCCTTTCCAGCGCCCGGGCGTCGCGGTGGCCGCGGGAGCGCAGGCCGGCGACGAGACTGTCGCGGTCGAAGCCCTCGATCGGCTGCTCGCCCGCGGCGTAGACCGGCGCGACGATGACCGTGTCGGCATCGTTGAAGCAGGTGCAGAAATCGTCGAACAGCGATTGCAGCCGCGTGTAGCGGTGCGGCTGCACGATGGCGATCACGCCGTGCTCGGTGGAGGCGCGGGCCGCCTTGAGCACCGCCTTGATCTCCACCGGATGGTGTCCGTAATCGTCGTAGATCGTGGCGCCGTTCCACTCGCCGGTGCGCGTGAACCGCCGCTTCACGCCGCCGAAGCTGGCGAGCGCATTGCGGATCGCCTCGGGCTTCACGCCGAGTTCGTGCGCGACGGCGAGCGCCGCGGTGGCGTTCAGCGCGTTGTGCTTGCCGGGCATCGGCAGCACGAGATCCTCCATCTCCATCCGGTAGCCCGGCCGGCGATCCCGGATCATCACCCGGAAGCGGCTCTGGCCGCCGCGCAGGTCTACGTCGATCAGGCGCACGTCGGCCTGCGGGTTCTCGCCGTAGGTGATGATCCGCCGGTCCTCGATGTGGCCGACGAGATCCTGCACCACCGGGTGGTCTATGCACATCACCGCGAAGCCGTAGAACGGGATGTTGTCGATGAAGCGCCGGAACGCGTCCTTGATGGCGTCGAACGAGCCGAAATGGTCGAGATGCTCCGGGTCGATGTTGGTGACGATCGCCACGTCGGCCGGCAGCTTCAGGAAGGTGCCGTCCGACTCGTCGGCCTCCACCACCATCCACTCGCCCGCGCCCATCCGGGCGTTGGTGCCGTAGGCGTTGATGATGCCGCCGTTGATCACAGTGGGGTCGAGGTTGCCGGCGTCGAGCAGGGTCGCGACCAGCGAGGTCGTCGTGGTCTTGCCGTGCGTGCCCGCGATGGCCACGCAGGACTTGAAGCGCATCAGCTCGGCCAGCATCTCGGCCCGCCGCACCACCGGCAACCGGCGCTCGCGGGCGGACTGCAACTCGGGATTGTCGCGCTGGATCGCCGTCGAGACCACGACCAGAGCGGCTTCCGCCACGTTGTCGGCGTTGTGGCCCACGAAGGTGCGCATGCCCTTCTCGGCGAGACGGCGGACATTGGCGTTGTCGGACGCGTCCGAGCCCTGCACCGTGTAGCCGAGGTTGTGCATCACCTCGGCGATGCCGGACATGCCGATGCCGCCGATGCCGATGAAGTGGATGGGGCCGAGCTTGTCGGGCAGCTTCATGGGTCGAACCGTCTGGTGGCGGGATCGCCGGTGCGAGAGCCCTAAGGATCAGGTGCGGGCGGCCGTCTCGACGACGACCTCGGCCAGCCGCTCGGCGGCGTCGTGGATGCCGGCGCTTCTGGCCGCATCGGCCGCCGCGGTCAATTTTGCCGGCGTCGCGAAGCAGGCGGTGAGTTCCGCGGCGAGGCGTTCCGGCGTGAAATCGGATTGCTTCACGGCTCGGGCGGCGCCGATGGCGTCGAGGGTCGCGGCATTGGCGGCCTGGTCCTGATCGAGGGAGCCGGGCAGCGGCACGAGGATCGCCGGGCGGCCGATCGCCGCCAGCTCCGAGACCGTCGAGGCGCCCGAGCGCGAGACCACGAGGTGGCTCGCGGCCATGCGGGCCGGCAGGTCCTTGAAGAACGGCGCGGCCTCGATGCCGGCGAGCCCCATGGCGAGGTAGCGGTTTTGCACCGCCGTCAGATCCTCGGGCCGAACCTGCTGGACGAGGTGGAGCCGGGCGCGCAGCGCGGCGGGCAGCCGGGCGATCGCCTCGGGCACGACCTCGCCCATGACCCGGGCGCCCTGGCTGCCGCCGAACACCAGGAGCCGCAGGACGGCGTCCGGACCGAAGGCCGGATACGGGACCTTCGCCGCCTCGATGACCGCCGGGCGGAGCGGGTTGCCGGTGTGGATGCGCGGGGCCTTGGCCTTGTCGGGTACGCCGCGCACGACCTTGAAGCCGGTGGCGATGGTGCGTGCGCCCCGCGCCAGGAAGGCGTTGGCCCGGCCCATCACGGCGTTCTGCTCGTGCAGCACCGTCGGCACGCGCAGGAGCTGGCCGGCGAGCACCGGCGGCACGGTCGGGTAGCCGCCGAATCCCACGATGGCGGCCGGGTTGATCCGGCGGATTTCCTTCGCGGCGACGCCGAAGCCGCGTCCGAGCGTCAGCACGGCGCTCGCGCGCTGGAGCGGCGAGCGGCCGGACGGGGTCGCCGACGCGATGGTCACCACCTCGGAGGCCGGAAATTCGGAGGCGATCGCGTCGACCCGGGCGTCGGTGGCGAGCGCCACACGGATTCCGCGGGCGCGGAGGGCGTGTGCGAGGCTCTCGGCCGGGAACAGGTGCCCGCCGGTGCCGCCTGCGCAGAGCAAGATCGTGGGGGTGAAGACGGTCACCGCATCACCCCGGCGACGGTGGCCGGCGCGGTACCGGGGGGCTTCTGGCTGAGCATGACGGTCCGGGGGCGCTTGCGGGTCAGGGCGACGAGGAAGCCGGTGCCGAGCGCCAGGGAAATCAGCGACGAGCCGCCGTAGGAGACGAACGGCAGCGTCATGCCTTTGGCGGGCATCAACTGCGTGTTCACCGCCATGTTGATGGCGGCCTGGAGGCCGAACAGCGTGGTCAGGCCGGTGATAGCCAGCCGCGAGAAGGTGTCGTCGGTGCGCCGGGCGAGCTTGAGGCCGCGCAGCACGATGAACGCGAACAGGGCCACAAGGCACAGGCAGACGATCACGCCGAACTCCTCGCCGGTGACCGAGAAGATGAAGTCGGTATGCGCATCCGGCAGGTGGCGCTTGGCCACCCCCTCCCCCGGGCCGGTGCCGAACCAGCCGCCCGAGCGGAAGGATTCCCGGGACCAGAAATCCTGGAAGCCGCCGCCCGAATCCCGGTCGAGGAACTTGTTGAAGCGCTCACGCACGTGGTGGAAGAACAGGTAGGCAGCGAACACACCTCCGAGGCCGAGCACGCCGAGAACGGCCACCCAGATCAGGTGGAGGCCGGCCACGAAGAACAGCGCGCACCACACCATGGTTATCAGCATGGTCTGGCCGAAATCGGGCTGGAGCAGCAATGGCACGATGGTGATCGGCAGGAGCAGCAGCGCCAGGATGCCGCCGGGCATGTCGCGGCGTTGGGCGCCCTCCGAGAACGCCCAGGCGGCCACCACCACGAAGGCCGGCTTCACGAATTCCGACGGCTGCAGGCCGAAGGAGCCGAACTGGATCCAGCGGTGCGCGCCCTTGATCTCCGGTCCGAACTTGCCGGCGAGAAGGCAGAGCGCCACGCCGCAGATCCAGGTGACCAGGGCGAGCCGGCGGATGCCGCGCAGCGACAGGAACGAGACCGCGCAGATCAGCAGGATGGTCGGCGCGAGGTACATCGCCTGCCGGTTGAGGAAGTAGAAGGTCGGCAGGCCGATCCGCTCGGCCACCGGCGGACCGCCGCCCATGAGGAAGACGAGGCCGGCCACCATCAGCGCGAACAGCGCCGCGAGCAGCCCGCGGTCGACGGTCCACCACCAGTCGGTCAGGGGGGTGCGTTCCGCGCGTGACATCATGCCGGGCAACGACTCCAGGCCGCGCGAATGCCGATCCGCGCGGGTCGGGCCGGATCCTGTGCAGGAATGGTAAACGGAGCCTTATGCGTCCCGCACCCCGGCGCTCCGATCAGGCACGGGTCCGCAGCGGCAGCTCAGTATTGGTCGATGCAATACTGGTATAAAGATACTCCATATTAATCTTCTCAGTGCAACTCTCGGATGTACCCCGGCGGAGCGGGGCGGGGCGCCCGGCAAGCGGCGTCGCCGCCCCCGATCCGCCCAGCGGAAGCCGACGCGCCATGTTTTCTGCCCTGAACGTCCGCGAAGCGCATGCCAAGCTTGCGGCCCTCGACCGGGTCCAGGGCGTGATCGAGTTCGACCTCACCGGCAAGATCCTCTCGGCGAACCGCAATTTCCTCGACGTGGTCGGGTACACGCTTCCCGAAATCGTCGGCCAGCACCACAGCCTGTTCATGGATCCGGTCCAGCGCGACTCGCAGGAATACCGGACCTTCTGGGAGCGCCTGAGATCCGGCGCTTTCGAAACCGGTCAGTTCCAGCGGATGGGCCGCGGCGGACGTCCGATCTGGATCCAGGCCTCCTACAACCCGATGCTGGATGCACGCGGTCGGCCCTACAAGGTGGTGAAGTTCGCAACCGACATCACCCGGCAGCGGACCGAGGAGGCCGACCGTGCCGGCCAGATCGCGGCGATCCATAAGGCGCAGGCGGTGATCGCCTTCGACCTCGACGGGACCGTGATCGAGGTGAACGACAATTTCCTGGCCGCGGTGGGCTACGCCCGCGACGAGGTGGTCGGAAAGCACCACAGCCTGTTCGTCGAGCCCGCCTATCGCGAGAGCGAGGCCTACCGGGCGTTCTGGGCGGCGCTGCGGAACGGCACCTATCAGGCGGCCCAGTTCCGGCGCCTGGGCAAGGGCGGCCGCGAGGTCTGGATCCAGGCTTCCTACAATCCGATCCTCGACGCGGCTGGGCGGCCCTACAAGGTTGTGAAGTTCGCCACCGACATCAGCGACCAGGTCCGCCTCTTGGCCGACCTGCGGACGCTCATCGACAAGAACTTCGGCGAGATCGAACACGCGGTTGGGCACTCGACCAAGGCGGCCTCCCTGGCCTCCTCGGCGGCCGACTCGACCTCCGGCAATGTCCAGACCGTCGCTGCTGCGGCGGAGGAACTGGCCGCCTCCGTGGCCGAGATGTCCCAGAGCATCGTGCGTTCGCAAAGCGCCACCGACACCGCCTACGCCTGTGTCCAGGAGGCGGACGGCCACACCAAACGACTGGCCGACACCGCCACGGCCATGACCGGCATCGTCGGGCTGATCCAGAACATCGCCGGCCAGATCAACCTCCTGGCCCTCAACGCCACGATCGAGGCCGCCCGCGCCGGCGAGGCGGGCCGCGGCTTCGCGGTCGTCGCCTCCGAGGTCAAGGCCCTGGCCGATCAGGCCGCCCGCGCCACCGGTCAGATCAACGGCGAGATCGCCAGCATCCAGCGCGTCTCGCAGGAGGTCGTGGGGGCGCTCGGCTCGATCGGCGCTTCCGTCTCGGTCATGCGCGAGACCGTCGTGGCCACGGCCGCGGCCATCGAGGAACAGAGCGCGGTGACCCGCGACCTCGCCGAGAGCATGCAGAGCGCGGCGGGTGCCGTCACGGCGATCACCGGCAATATCGGGGCGATCGTTCAGTCGGTGGCCGAGGTCTCGCAGGCGGTCGATACCACCCGCGATGCCGCGAAGGTGCTGGCGCGCTGAGGCGGGAAGCGATTCAGGGGAGCGCCTGCACCAGCTCCCGGAAGCGGTTGCCGCGGATCTCGAAGTTCCGGAACTGATCGTACGAGGCGCAGGCGGGGGACAGAAGCACCACCGGTTCCGGTGCGCCCGAGGCGGCCGCGTTCTCGGCGGCCTTCGGGACCGCGACCTCCAGGGTCTCGCAGCGGGTATAGGGCACGGCACCCTCCAGGGTCGCCGCGAAGGCGTCGGAGGCCGCGCCGATCAGGTAGGCGTGGGCGACCCGCTCGAAATACGGCACCAGCGGGAAGATCCCGCCCTCCTTGGCCTTGCCGCCGAGGATCCAGTGGATGTCCCGGAAGGCGGTGAGCGCCTTCTCGGTCGAATCCGCATTGGTCGCCTTCGAATCGTTGACGAACAGCACGGGACCCCGCCGCCCGACCTCCTCCATCCGGTGCGGCAGACCGGGGAAGGCCGTCAGACCGGCCTGGATCTGCTCCTGCGACAGGCCGAGGGCGCGGGCCACCGCCACCGCCACCGCGGCGTTCTGCCAGTTATGCGCCCCGCGGAGCGAGCCGATGCCGTTGACGTCCGCCAGCGCCGTGCCGTCGGCATCCCGGACGATGCCGTCGCGCACGGTGAGCGCGTCGGTGCACAGCACCTCGCCGTGGGGCACGTGGACGCGCACGAGGTCGGTCCCGCGCCGCTCGGCGATCGCCCGGCTCGGGCCGTCGTCGACGCCGACCACGGCGAGGGCCGCCCCGCGGATCAGTCGCTCCTTGATCGCCGCGTACTGCTCCATGGTGCCGTGGCGGTCGAGATGGTCGGGGGTGACGTTCATCAGCACGCCGACGCTCGGATCGAGGCTCGGCGTCAGGTCGATCTGGAACGACGACATCTCGATCACGTGGACGCGGTCGGCCGCGGGCGGCTCCAGAGACAGGATCGCGGTGCCGATATTGCCGCCCATCTGCACGTCGCGTCCCGCCTGGCTGAGGACGTGGGCGATGAGGGCCGTCGTGGTCGACTTGCCGTTGGTCCCGGTGATCGCCACGAACGGCGCCCCCGGGGCGTGCGCCCGCCGCTCCCGGCAGAACAGCTCGATGTCGCCGATGATCGCCACGCCCGCGTCCCGGGCGAGTCGGACGCTCCAATGCGGCTCGGGATGCGTGAGCGGTACGCCCGGGCTGAGCACCAGCGCGGCGAAGCCCGACCAGTCGGCCTCGCGCAGGTCCTGGGTCTCGATCCCGGCCTCCCGTGCCCGGGCGAGGCTATCGGCGTTGTCGTCCCAGGCCCACACGCCCGCGCCGCCCGCCTTCAACGCCAGCGCCGTGGCGAGTCCGGAGCCGCCGAGTCCGAACAGGGCGACGGTGCGGTCGGCGAAGGTCGTGATCGGTGTCATGCGGAACTCTGGATGCGGCAGGACCCGGCCGATCCTACCCGCGCCCTCACCCCCAGGTGTCCGCATCGGCGGACATCGACGGAGGGTTCCAGAAATCGCGGGGCCGGCTGGAAGCCTCCTTCGAGGCACCCGCTTCGCGGCTGCACCTCAGGATGAGGGCGAGCGTGGGATCGCCCACTCGGATCGCCCCTCTAGCACATATTTTCAGCGCAGCTTCAGCGTCGCCAGACCGGCCATCGCCAGGATCACCGCGATGATCCAGAACCGGATCACGACCTGCGGCTCCTTCCAGCCCTTCTGCTCGAAATGGTGGTGGATCGGCGCCATGCGGAAGACGCGCTTGCCCGTGAGCTTGAACGAGGCGACCTGGATGATCACCGACATCATCTCGAGCACGAACAGGCCGCCGACGATCGCCAGGACGATTTCGTGCTTCGTCGCCACCGCAATCGAGCCCAGCAGGCCGCCGAGAGCCAGGGAGCCGGTATCGCCCATAAAGATCTGGGCCGGCGGCGCGTTGAACCAGAGGAAGCCGAGGCCTGCGCCGATCACCGCGCCGCAGACCACGGCGAGTTCGCCGGTATCGCGGACGTAGTTCACCTGCAGATAGCTGGCGGTGAACGAGTTGCCGACGAGATAGGCGATGAACCCGAAGGTGCCGCAGGCGATCATCACCGGAACGATCGCCAGTCCGTCCAGTCCGTCGGTCATGTTGACGGAGTTGCCGGCCCCGACGATCACGAAGGCGCCGAACAGGGGGTAGAACCAGCCGAGGTTCAGGAGCGCGTCCTTGAACACCGGGAAGGCGAGCTGGTTCTGGAGCGTAGCCGGCGAGTAGACCGCGATGGTCACGCAGGCCGCCAAGGCGATCAACGCCTCCAGGGCGAGGCGGAACTTGCCGGAGAAGCCCTTATGCGACTGCTTCGTGACCTTGAGGTAATCGTCGTAGAAGCCGATCGCGCCGAAGCCGAGCGTCACCGTGAGCGTCACCCACACGTAGTGGTTGCGTGGATTGGCCCAAAGCAGGATCGCCACGACAGCGCCGGCCAGGATCATCAGGCCGCCCATGGTCGGCGTGCCGCGCTTGGTCAGAAGATGGGTCTGCGGCCCGTCCTCGCGGATCGGCTGGCCCTTGCCCTGGCGGAGCCGCAGCAGGGAGATGATCCAGGGTCCGAACCAGAACACGAACAGGCCCGCCGTGAACAGCGCGCCGCCGGTGCGGAAGGTGATGTAGCGGAAGACGTTGAGCGGCGTGAAGGCGCTGCTCAGGTCCGAGAGAAGGTACAGCATCCGGGCGCTCGGCCCCCTTGTTCAGGCTCAGGTTTCGGGGGTCGGCGCCGGTCGCGCCGAAGGCGCGGGCGTGCCGGTCATGGGACGGCCTCGGTCCGCCGGGTCGGATCGACCGCGTAGCGGGCTTTCAGCGCCTCGACAATCCGGCCCATGCGGCTGCCGTTCGAACCCTTCACCATCACGACATCGCCGGACCGAAGGTTCCGGACGAGCGATTCGAGCAGGTCCGCGGCGGTGTCGGCCACCGCACCGCGGCGGCTCACCGGCAGGGCCTCGAACAGGTGGCGCATCAGCGGACCAGCCGTGAAGACGAGGTCGATCCGGGCCGCCTCGATCGCCTCCGCGAGGCCGCGATGCAGGTCGGCCGCGGCGGCGCCGAGTTCCAGCATGTCGCCCAGCACCGCGATGCGGCGGCCGCGGGGGCCGGTCTCGATCCCCGCGAGGGTCGCCAGCGCCGCCCGGACCGCGACGGGATTGGCGTTGTAGCTCTCGTCCACGAGGTAGGCGGGTCCGCCGCCGATCTCGAGGGCGGTGCGCTCGCCCCGCCCCGCCGGCGGCGTCAGTCCGCCCAGCGACAGGGCGGCGCGGGCGAGGTCGGCGCCGAGGCTGTGGACCACCGCCATGACGCCGAGCGAGTTCAGCGCCGCGTGCCGGCCGGCCGTGCCGAGCTTGTAGGTGACGGGCTGGCCCATCACCACCGCGTCGATCACCGACAGGTCGGGGCGGAGCACGATCTTCAGGGCGCGCACGTCGGAATCCGGATGCTCGCCGAAGGTCACCACCCGTCCCGCCGGGGAGGCCTGCGCGTGGGCCGCGAGCCGGTCGAAATGCTGGACGTCGCGATTGAGGATCGCGATGCCGCCGGGCTGGAGCCCGGAGAAGATCTCGCCCTTGGCGTCCGCGATGGCGGCGAGCGAGGCGAAATGCTCGATATGGGCGGGCGCGATCGTGGTGATCAGCGCGATGTCGGGCCGGACCTGGGCGGTCAGCGGCACGATCTCGGCACCGTGGTTCATGCCGATCTCGAACACGCCGTAGCGCGTGGTGCGCGGCATCCGCGCCAGGGTCAGCGGCACGCCCCAGTGATTGTTGTAGGAGGCCGCCGAGGCGTGGGTTTCGCCCTGCTCGGCCAGGACGTGGCGCAAGGCCTCCTTGGTCCCGGTCTTGCCGACCGAACCGGTGACTGCCGCGACCTGCGCGCGCGTCCGGGTGCGGGCGGCGGCACCGAGGCGCACCATCGCGGTGAGCACCGGGTCGGCGCTCGCCTCGGGCACCGCCAGGACGGGGCCGTGCGACGCGAGCTCCGCGGCGCGGGTTGCGCCCACCACGGCGGCCCCGGCCCCGCGCTTCAGGGCGTCGGGGACGAAGTCGTGGCCGTCGCGGGTGTCGCCGCGGATCGCGAAGAACAGGTCGCCGGGCTGGAGCGTGCGCGTGTCGATCGAGGCACCGCCGATGGCGCGCTCCGCGCCGGTCAGGCGGCCGCCCGTCGCGGATTCCAGCTCCTCCCGCGTCCAGAGTGCGGTCATGGTCGGTCCCCCGTCGCCCTCAGGCCGCCGCGGCGATCGCGGCACGCAGGACTGCGTGGTCCGAGAACGGCAGCGTCCGATCCCCCACGATCTGGCCGGTTTCATGGCCCTTGCCGGCCACGACCAGCACGTCGCCCGGTCCCAGCCGGCCGACAGCGCTCTGAATCGCTTCGGAGCGGTCGCCGATCTCCTCCGCGCCCGGCGCCGCGTCGAGGATCGCCCGGCGGATGGCGGCGGGATCCTCGGTGCGCGGGTTGTCGTCGGTGACGATGACGAGATCGGCGAGCCGCTGCGCGATGGCCCCCATCAGCGGCCGCTTGCCGCGGTCGCGGTCGCCCCCGCAGCCGAACACCACGATCAGCCGGCCCGATGCGAACGGACGCAGCGCCGCGAGCACGCTCTCCAGGGCCTCGGGCTTGTGGGCGTAGTCGACGAGGCAGAGCCCGCCCCGAGCCTCGCCGATCCGCTCCATGCGGCCGGGGACGCCGGTGAGATGGTCGAGGGCCGCGAACACGCCGTCGGGATCGGCGGCGCCTGCCGGCGTGGCCAGGGCGAGGCCGGCCGCCACCAGGGCGTTCTCGACCTGGAACTCCCCGACGAGGGGCAGGCGCAGATCCCGGGCGCGGCCCTCGAACAGGAGGTGCACCGCCTGCGCGAAGCCCTCCGTCCGGACGGATTCGACGCGCAGCTCCCGGCCGCCCCGCCCGACCGTGCGGACCGGGCGTCCTGCGCCTTCGGCCACGGCGATCACCCGCTCGGCATAGGCGCCGTCGGCATTGACGATCGCCGGACAGCCCGGCGGCAGCAGGTCGGTGAACAGGCGCAGCTTGGCCGCAAGGTACTCCTCGATGCTCGCGTGGTAGTCGAGATGGTCCCGGCCGAGATTGGTGAAGCCCGCCGCGTCGAGGCGCACGCCGTCGAGGCGCCGCTGCTCGATCCCGTGGGACGAGGCCTCCATGGCGAGGTCGGTGACGCCCTCGGCGGCGAGACGCGCCAGCGTCCGGTGCAGCGATACCGGGTCGGGGGTGGTCAGCGAGCCGTATTGCGCGCCGCGGTTCGTGACGATCCCGACGGTGCCGAGGCTCGCGGCGTCCCGCCCGAGGCGCGCCAGGATCTGGCGCACGAAGTCGGCCACCGAACTCTTGCCGGCAGTGCCGGTGACGGCCACCACGGTCCCGGGCTGCGCGCCCGCGAGGCGGGCGGCGGCCAGCGCCAGGGCGCGGCGCGCGTCGGCGACCGGGATCCAGGCGACCGCGTCGGGCAGGTCGGCGGGCCGCGTCCCCTCCCCGGCCACCGCGGCGGCGCCGCGCTGGGCCGCCTGGGCGGCGAAGCGGCGCCCGTCCGCCTTGGTGCCCGGCACGGCCACGAACACGGTGCCGGTGGCGACCTGGCGGCTGTCGGCCGTCAGGTCCGAGACCGTCAGGTCCCCGGCCGGGCCGGGGGCCTCGGGGAAGAGGTCGGCGAGCCGCATGCTCATGCCGCCACCATCACGGGCCGCCGAGCTGGTTGATGTGGTAGGCGTTGAGCTTGACCATCTGCGGGAACGGCCTCACCGGCGGCTCGAATTGCGGCGGCAGGCCCAGGATCGGCGCCACGCGCTCAATCACCTTGCCGGTGACCACGCCGGAATTCCAGGCCGCCGTGGCGTAGCCGCCGGATTCGGGCAGGCCCTGCGGCTCGTCCATGATCGTGACGAACAGGTACTTCGGGTCGTTCATCGGCGCCGCCGCCATGAAGGTCGTGAACAGGCGGTTGTGAATGTAGCGGCCGCCGATCACCTTCTCGGCCGTGCCGGTCTTGCCGCCGACGAAGTAGTACGGGATCGCCGCCTTCTTGGCCGAGCCCTCGGAGGCGTTGAGGCGCATGATGTACCGCATTGCCTCGGAGGTCTGGGCCGACAGGACATGCGTGCTGCGGGCCTTGTCGTCGGGATTGGCCTTCAGGAAGGTCGGAGTGATCAGGTCGCCGCCGTTGGCGATGGCCGCCACCGCCATCGCCGCCTGGATCGGCGCCACCGCGATGCCGTGTCCGAACGCGATGGTGATGGTGTTGATCTCGGTCCAGCGGGACGGGACGATTGGCGCCGCGCTCTCCGGAAGCTCGGTGCGCAGCCGGTCGAGCAGGCCCATCTTCTTCAGGAAGGCCTTGTGGCCGGGCACGCCCACGCCCAACGCCATCTTGGCCGAGCCGATGTTCGACGAATGCGTGAACACCTCCGGCATGGTGATGACCCGGTTGGTGCCGTGGTACTCGTGGATCTTCTGCCGGCCCCAGTTCAGCACGCCGCCGCGGGTGTCGAAGGTCGAGTTGACGTTGTACTTGCCGGAATCGAGCGCCATGGCCAGCGTCATCGCCTTGAAGGTCGAGCCCATCTCGTAGACGCCGACATTCATGCGGTTGATGCGGTCGGGCGACAGCGCGTCCTTCGGATCGTTCGGGTCGAAATCCGGCATGGAGACCAGGGCGATGACCTCGCCGGTCTTCACGTCGAGGATCATCGAGGCGCCGGCCTTGGCCTTGAAGTGATCGATGCCCCAGGCCAGCTCGTCGCGCACGGCGAATTGCGCGCGCAGGTCGAGGGACAACTGCACGGGCTTCAGGTCGGCCTGCTTGTTGATCAGCCCGAAGCTGTTGAGCGCCTGAAGGCCGGTGGAATCGATGTACTTCTCCATGCCGGCGATGCCGACACCGTCGAGGTTCGTCGCGCCCAGGATGTGGGCGGCGGCGACGCCGTTCGGATAGACCCGCTTGTGGTCGGGCAGGAAGCCGATGCCGGGGATGCCGAGCCGATGGACCTCGGCCTGCTGCTTCGGGGTCAGCTCGCGCTTCACCCAGACGAAACCCGCGCCCTTCTTGTCCTTGCGCTGGGTGAGCTTGGCGCGCAGCTCGGAAGCGTTGAGTTCCGGCAGGACCGCGGTGAGCAGCTCCACCGCCTCGTCCTTGTCGTAGATGTTGCCGGGCTCGGCGAAGACCGAGACCGTGCGGATGTCGGTGGCCAGGATCTCGCCGTTGCGGTCGACGATGTCGGGCCGGAAGGCGGTCGAGGACGCGGCCGCGACCCGGTGCTCCTGGCTGGGCGGCTCCCCGAAGATCGCCATCATCAGGAGCTTGGCGGAGATCGTCCCGAAGACGCCCACGAAGACGAGGCCGACCAGCGCGACCCGCATGTGCGAGCGCTCGATGGCCAGCCGGAACATGCTGCGCAGGAACGCCTTGGCGCGCTCGGCAGGGGGCACCGGCGCGCGGGCCTCCTCCTCGAGGAGACGCGGCGCGCCCGCGGCATGCGCGAGCGCGGCGGCCTCGAGAAGCGCGGCCTCGTGGTCGGCGACGGCGGGCTCGACCGCCGGGTCTAGGGTCTGGTCGGCGTCATCGGACACGGGAGACTACCTCGAAGCCGTCGTCGGGGTGCGGGTCGTGGTCACGGTGCGGGTGATCGAGCCGGTGGTGCGCGGCTCGATCGCGCCCTTGTCCTTGGGCGTCGCCGTGGCGGCGAGCAGGCGGCCGATCTCGTCGCCGCGCTCCGGCCGGGCGGGCAGGTCGGAGAGACGCGCGAGGTGGCTGGTGCCGATCGGCTCCAGGGCGAGGTGCTTGTCCACGGCCGCCTGGAGGCGATCGGGCCGGGTGAGCAGCTGCCACTCGGCCCGGAGCACGGCGATGGCCTGCCGCTCCTTGTGCAGGGCCGTCTGGAGCTTCGACACCTGGCCGCCCTGGTAGAGCGTGTCGTACTTGATCGAGTAGGCGTAGATCGCCGACGCGACGAGGCCGGCCACGGCCAGGAGATTGAGCAGGCGGATCATCGGCGATGGCCCCCGCGGGCGGTATCCGGCAGGCTCGCCAGGGCGGTCAGCGCCGCCAGCGGCTCCGGGACGTCGGATTCGGTGCGCTCGGCGGCCCGGAGCTTGGCCGACCGCGCGCGCGGGTTGCGGGCGGTCTCGGCGTCGCCCGGCAGGACCGGACCCTTCGTCACGAGACGGAAGCTTCGGACGGTCTCGACCGGACCCCCGGGCAGATGGCGTGAGCCCTGCGCGGAGCGGCCGCTTCGCGCGGCGAAGAACTGCTTGACGATCCGATCCTCGAGGGAGTGGAACGTCACCACCGCGAGCCGGCCGCCGGGCCTGAGCGCACGCTCGGCCGCGTGGAGGGCGCGGACCAGTTCGCCGAGTTCGTCGTTCACGGCGATGCGCAGGCCCTGGAAGGTCCGCGTCGCCGGATGGATGTGGCTGCCGGGCTCCACCCGCACCACGCCGGCCACCAGCTCGGCGAGCTGCGCGGTGGTCTCGATCCGTCCGCGGCGGCGGGCTTCCAGGATGGTCCGCGCCACCGCGCGCGAGCGCCGCTCCTCGCCGTAATGGTAGATGATGTCGGCAAGCACGGTCTCGTCGGCCTCGTTCACGAGGTCCGAAGCGCTCGGGCCGGCGTTGCCCATGCGCATGTCGAGGGGGCCGTCGTTGCGGAACGAGAAGCCGCGCTCCGGCGCGTCGAGCTGCATCGACGAGACGCCGATATCGAGGACCACCCGGTCGACCTGCCCGATGCCCGCGTCTGCCAGGAGGGTGTCGAGGTCGCCGAACCGGCCGGCCAGCAGATGCAGGCGTCCTCCGGCCTCCGCGACCAGCCTCTGACCGGCCGCGATCGCCGTGGGGTCGCGGTCGATCGCCACCACCTGCAGGGCCGGGTCCGCCGCCAGCAAGGCGCGCGTGTAGCCGCCGGCGCCGAAGGTGCCGTCGACCGCGACACCGCCGGCGGTGTCCAGCGCGGCGACGACCTCCTCCAGGAGGACGGGCAGATGCGGCTGGGCGGGCGCTTCGGGGGCGTTCCCGTGCCGGGTCGCGCGCTCGGGTGATGGACGACGCCGGATCATGGACGCCTCGCCGAGGCGGTGCGGCGCCGCTCGGGATGGCGGGCGGAGTGTCGGCGCGCCCCGGAAATCCGGTCGCGGATGCGGCTCGTGCGTCTCATGGTGCCCTGTGCCGGACCGCGCGAGCGCGGCGCGCGTGACGGGAACGGCACCGGATGCGGAGCGCGCAACACGCCGCGCACGGACGGAACCTGCACTGAGGCAGGGTGCGCCCGGCGATCCGATACACGCCGTTGACGGGAGGATGCCGGGTATCATGGGCCTCGGAGGATCGTCAACGCACGAGCGTGGCGCTGCCGCGCGGACCGATCTGACCCCGGCAAGGTTAACCGAAGGTTTTTGCCGCGCCGGAATCTTCAGGCGGTCGCGCGACTCCGCACGCTTGGCGCGGGGCCGCTAAGGCTTTGACCGGGATAGGCTTATCGGGTGGTGGATCAGCCGGCCTATAAGCCGGGTTCTGTAGGGCCGGCGCGCATGCGCGCCGACGTGGCGGCCATTCCTCTGGGACGGTCGTTGCCGACCGCCTCGAGCAACCAACCCGGACGACTGGCCTGGAGAGCCGGCCTGCCCCTCTCGCGAAGGGCGCGCCGCCCCTATTCGGTCTTGCTCCCGGTGGGGTTTGCCGTGCCGTCCGCGTTGCCGCGTCCGCGGTGCGCTCTTACCGCACCCTTTCACCCTGACCCCGGACGCATCCGGGGCGGTCTGCTTTCTGTGGCACTGTCCCTGGGGTCGCCCCCGCCGGACGTTATCCGGCACCGTCTCTCCATGGAGCCCGGACTTTCCTCCCCGGACGCTGACGCGTCCGGAGCGGCCGCCCGGCCGGCTGATCCGCGGGCAGATGCGCCCGCCGGGCCGTCCGGGTCAAGGGCGCGGACCCGCTACCAGGTGCCGGTGTTCTCCATGGAGGTCCACGGCTCCTGCGGCTCCTTGGCGCCGCCCTTCTGCAGGATCTCGATGGAGATCCCGTCCGGTGACTTCACGAAGGCCATGTAGCCGTCGCGCGGTGGCCGGTTGATGGTGACGCCCTTCTCCTGCAGGCGCGTGCAGAAGGCGTAGATGTCGTCCACCTGATAGGCGAGATGGCCGAAGTTGCGGCCGCCCCCGTAGGTCTCGGGGTCCCAGTTGTAGGTGAGTTCGACGAGGGGCGATTTCGTCGCCGTCGCGCGTTCGACGTCGCCGGGCGCGGCCAGGAACACGAGAGTGAAGCGGCCCTTCTCGTTCTCGACCCGGCGGACCTCCTTCAGTCCGAACGTGTCGACGTAGAAGGCCAGGGCGCGGTCGAGATCGGCGACCCGGACCATGGTGTGCAGAAATTCCATAATGGCGCTATCCCATTGTCATCAGTAAATTTTTGTCGGTTCTGGCAAGACACTGACACGAACTTGCTTGCCGGGCGTCCGGCTGCGGCCGCTGGGTGATCGCCGCGGTAGCTAGCGTTCGATTGGGCGGCGAGTAGGCCATATACAAGCAGCCGCATCGCTTCAGGCTCCCGAATGGAACCGTTTGGCAGGCGTGCTGGCTACGGCTGCCACAAGGACAACGTCTGTCCGGACCTCGGCTGACCGCATCAGAAACGAAGGATCTCCGCCTCAAGCCCTGGCCGGTCGCGCAGCTGCAGGCTCAGCCCGCTCCGGCGCGACGCCCTGCTCGCCCATATCGAGCGGGAAGGCTACGCGGTGGGCCACACCCTAGCCTCCATCGCCTACCGGGTCGGCGACGCCGCCTTCATCCACGATACCCTGTTCATGCCCGACAGCGGTTCGGCGCGGGCCGACTTCCCGGGCGACAGCGGGCACGCGCTCCGGCGCAGCATCCGCACAAGTCCGGCACGGCCGGTGAAAAACGCAACGCGCGCCGGACGATCAGCCCGTCGTCATGGTCGGGGACGACGCCAGCCATGACGGATGCCCAGGAAGTCGAGCGCTGGATCGACCGGTTTCCGCTTTTCCAAGGGCTGAGCCCGGCGCTCCTCAGATCGCCCGGGGAACCGTTCACATCCCGATGCTGGAGGCGTGGGCGACCACCTGCGAACTGGACGGCGCGTGCACCAACGACCCGATGTACCGGGAGGGACGCACGCGCATCTTCCGCTGCGTCGTCATGGACGACGACACGCGCCTGGTGTCCGTCCTGTTCACGCTGATCGACGAAGTCGCGTTCGCACCGCTGAAGCAGCGCCTCGCGCAACGCCTGCTCGCCGAGACCGATCCGCACGGCGTCGCAGCCGTCACCCATCAGAAGCGCGCAGACGACATCGGCAGCGTTCGCGAGGTCGTGAGCCGCATTCTGGGGCAATGGGCCGAGGCGGGTCTGATCGAGCTCCGTCGGGGCGCTGTCGAGATAGTTGACCGTGCCAGCTTGGAGGTCTCGGGCCGGCGGTGACATGCGGCGT
The DNA here is from genome assembly GCF_054049775.1 of Methylobacterium sp. P5_C11. Taxonomy (NCBI): domain Bacteria; kingdom Pseudomonadati; phylum Pseudomonadota; class Alphaproteobacteria; order Hyphomicrobiales; family Methylobacteriaceae; genus Methylobacterium; species Methylobacterium sp. P5_C11. Next base: position 104,783 of record NZ_JBFULS010000007.1, read on the forward strand.
CCCGGTGAGACGGCCGCCCTCAGCGGGATGGCGACCCGCCGCGTCGCGAAGCAAGCCCGAGCGTGGGCGCATCGGACGCGCACGACGGTTGCACGGGTCGCCGCCCCGGAGGCGCCGCGCGCGTTGCGCCGCGCGCGCCGAGGGACCAGAACGGGTCCATCCCGAACCCGGAGTGAGCCGAATGCGCACCGAGACGCCGCCGCTGATCCGCCTCGAGGAATACCGGCCGAGCGACTATCTGATCGATCGCGTCGATCTCGACATCCGTCTCGACCCGCATGGGACCCGCATCGACGCCACGCTGACGCTTCGTCCCAACCCGGAGGGTCTAGCCGATGCGCCCCTGGTCCTCGACGGCGACGACCTGCGGCTTGTCTCGGCGGCCCTCGACGGCGCGCCCCTCGCGCCCGATGCCTACGCGGCGGGTCCGGCGGGGCTGACGCTGCACGACCCACCGCGGCGCCCCTTCGTGCTCCGTCTCGTCACCGAGGTGGATCCGACCGCCAATACCAAGCTGATGGGCCTCTACAGGTCGAGCGGGGTCTACTGCACGCAGTGCGAGGCCGACGGCTTCCGGCGGATCACCTATTTCCTCGACCGCCCCGATGTGATGGCGGTCTATACCACCCGCATCGAGGCGGACCGGGCGGAGGCCCCCGTGCTGCTCGGCAACGGCAACTGCGTCGCGACCGGCGATGCCGGACCCGGCCGGCACTTCGCCGTCTGGCACGATCCGCACCCGAAGCCCGCCTACCTGTTCGCCCTCGTCGGCGGCCGGCTCGGGAAGGTCGAGACCGCCTTCACCACGATGGAGGGGCGGTCCGTCACCTGCGCGGTCTACGTCGAGCCCGGCAAGGAGGATCGCGCAGGCTACGCCCTCGACGCCGTCATCCGCTCCATGGCCTGGGACGAGACCGCGTTCGGCCGCGCCTACGACCTGGACGTGTTCAACGTCGTCGCCGTGTCCGATTTCAACATGGGCGCGATGGAGAACAAGGGCCTCAATATCTTCAACGATAAATACGTCCTGGCCAGCCCCGAGACGGCGACCGACGGCGACTACGCGGCGATCGAGGCGATCATCGCCCACGAGTATTTCCACAACTGGTCGGGCAACCGGGTCACCTGCCGGGACTGGTTCCAGCTCTGCCTGAAGGAGGGTCTCACGGTCTTCCGCGACCAGGAATTCTCCTCCGACATGCGGTCCCGCCCGGTGCACCGGATCGCCGAGGTGCGCGGCCTGCGGGCGCGCCAGTTCCCGGAGGATGCCGGTCCGCTGCGCCACCCGGTTCGGCCGCGGGCCTATGCGGAGATCAACAACTTCTACACGGCGACCGTCTACGACAAGGGCGCCGAGATCGTCCGCATGCTGCGGACACTGATCGGCCCGGCGGCGTTCCGGGCCGGGATGGACCGCTACTTCGCCGACAATGACGGGCGCGCCGCCACCGTCGAGGATTTCCTCGCGTCCTTCGCGGCGGTGACCGGGCGCGACCTGGGCGACTTCGCCCGCTGGTACGAGCGCCCCGGGACGCCTCGCCTCGCGGTCACGGCCGCCTTCGATCCGACGGCCGCGCGCTACACCCTCCGGTTCGCCCAGACTTTGCCCGACGCCGCAGGACAGGACGGACCGCCCCTGGTGATTCCGGTCGCCCTCGGCCTCGTGGGGTTGTCCGGGCCGCTGACCGGTGCGACCTGCCGGGACGTTCGGGACGGCATCTACGTGCTCGAACGGCCCGAGGCCGAGATCGTGTTCGAGGCCGTCGCCGAGGAGCCGGTGCCCTCGCTCCTGCGCGACTTCTCCGCGCCGGTGAAGCTCGATCTCGCCCTCACCGACGCGCAGCGCATGCGCCTCCTCGCGCTTGACGGCGACCCGTTCAACCGCTGGCAGGCGGCGCAGGACGTGGCGCTGCGGCTGATCCTCGAACCCGACGCCGACCGGACCGAGGCTTTCGCGGCGGCACTCGGCCGTTTCCTCGACGGCGAGGCCCTGGCTGACCCGGCCTTCGCGGCCTCGGTCCTGGCCGTGCCGAGCGAGGGCGAGGCGGCCGACGCCGTGCCCGCCGACGTCGACCCCGACGCGATTCACCGGGCAAGGTCCGACCTGCGGTCGCGGCTCGGCCAGATCCTGCGACCGCGGCTCGAGGGGATCGACGGGGCGCTCGAGCCGGTCGCGGGGGCGGCTTATAGCCCAGACGCCGCATCTGCGGGGCGCCGGTCGCTTCGCAACGCCGCCCTCGACCTGATCGCGGCGGGCGATCCCCAGTCCGGTGCCGCGCGCGCCGCGGAGCGCCTGGCCGAGGCCACCAACATGACCGACCGGCTCGCCGCCCTCGGGACCCTGGCGCTGATCCCCGGGGAAACCCGCGAGGCCGCGTTGGCGGAATTCGCCGCCCGCTATGCCGACGAACCGCTCGTCCTCGACAAGTGGTTCGCCATCCAGGCGCAGATCCCGGAGGACGGCACCCTCGACCGGATCGCGCGGCTCCAGGGCCATCCGGCCTTCACCATGACCAATCCGAATCGGGTGCGAGCCCTGATCGGCAGCTTCGCGTTCGGCAACCCGACCCAGTTCGCCCGCCAGGACGGGGCGGGCTTCGCCCGGGTCGCCGAGACGGTCGCGGCACTCGATTCGACCAACCCACAGGTTGCCGCAAGGCTCCTGACAGCCTTCGGATCGTGGCGCAGGCTGGAAAAATTTCGCAGTGCCAAAGCCGTGGAAATGCTGAATGGGATCAAGGCGATCCCGGGCCTCTCCCGGGACACGGCCGACATCGTCGCCCGCACGCTCGGAGGCGGCTAAGGGTTTGAACCTGCGGTAGAAATTGATTCCCGGGCGGACGGGTCACACCAAGCCTGCGTCAAGCCCGTATGGTAAAAAATCCGTGGACAAACCGGTGTGCGAGGTGATTGTATTCACACAGATTCGGGGGGGCCTTCGGGGGCCGGGCGCCCCGACCGGGTCACAGTTCCCAAGGGTGAGGTTCGGCCATGCCGGAGGCGGCTTCCGCTTCCTTCTCCGCGCGTGCGGAATCGAGTCTCACGATCTCCTGGCCGATGCGGGCTCGGGATCCGCGGCTCGGCCAAGCCGAGCGTTGGCTGCGCTATGCGGTTCCAGGGACCCTCGCGGTGTTCCTGGCCTGCCTGGTCGGTCTCGCCGCGCTCCACATCCAGGGTCAGCGCGCCGAGATCCTGGCGGGTGCCCGGGCCGAGGTCGAAGGCTTCGCGCGTCTGGCGGCCCGGGTGGTGGCTCCGCCCGGCAGTGTGGCGGCGGACCTGCGCGCATTGATGCCGGAGAGCGAGCGCCATCCGGGCCGGCGCCTGCTGCTCGTGCGCCCCGACACCCGCATCGTCGCGTCCCATCCGCCTCTGCCCGATGATCGGACGACCCTCGCCGAGGTGCTCGGCGAGGGCGAGCCGCTCTCCGGCCTCGGGGAGCGCGCCGGCGCCATGGCCCTCGAACTCCCGGGCGGTGAGAGCGTGCTCGCCGCCATGCACAGCCTGCCGGGCGGCGCAGGACAGGTGGCGGTGCTCCAGCCCGTCGAGCCGCTGCTGCGCGGATGGAGCGCCCGCACCCGTGACCAGATCGTCCTGATCGCCGCCGCGAGCCTCGTCATCATCGGCGTCGGCCTCGCCTACGGCCTGCAGACCCGGCAGGCCGCCCGGGCCGACCGTGCCCGCGAGCAGATCCGCGGACGCCTGGAGACGGCCCTGCGCCGCGGCGCCTGCGGCCTGTGGGACTGGGACATCGCCCGGGGCCGGATCTACTGGTCCGATTCGATGTACACCCTGCTCGGCTACCGTCGGCAGCACGAGTACCTCTCTTTCGGGGACGTCAACGGCCTGGTCCACCCCGATGACGGGGACCTCTACAGCCTCGCCCGGGGGCTCGCCGCCAACCAGACCGTCATCGACCACGCCTTCCGGATGCGTGGCGCCGACGGGGCCTATGTCTGGCTGCGCGCCCGGGCCGAGGTCGTGGCCGACGCGGCCGATGGCGGCCGCCATCTCGTTGGCATCGCCACCGACATCAGCGAACAGCGCGCCCTGGAGGAGACCAACGCGGCAGCCGACATGCGCCTGCGCGACGCCGTCGAGGCGATCTCGGAGGCCTTCGTGCTCTGGGATACCGGCAACCGGCTGGTCCTGTGCAATTCGAAATTCCGCCACCTCCACGCCCTCAGCCCGGAGGACGCCCAGTCCGGGCGGAGCTACACCGACGTGATGGGCCGTGGGGTCCTGCCGCAGGTCCGGCGGGAATCGCCCGAGGCCGGCATGGCGATGACCGGCATGGCGGCCCGGACCTTCGAGGCCGAACTCACCGATGGCCGCTGGCTGCAGATCAGCGAGCGACGGACGAAGGACGGGGGCTACGTCTCCGTCGGCACCGACATCACCAGCCTGAAGCGCAACCAGGAGCAGCTCCTCGCCTCCGAGCGCGAGCTGATCGAGACCGTGAAGGACCTCAAGCGGTCCCGCCGGACCCTCGAACTCCAGACCCAGCAGCTCGCAGACCTCGCCGAGCGCTACCTCGACCAGAAGGCCGCCGCAGAGGCCGCGAACCAGGCCAAGGCCGAGTTCCTCGCCAACATGAGCCACGAGCTGCGCACGCCGCTCAACGCCATCATCGGCTTCGCTGACGTGATGGAGAACGCCGTGCTCGGCCCCCTCGGCACCCCGCGTTACACCGAATATTGCCGCGACATCCGCGAGAGCGGCTCGCACCTCCTGTCCATGATCGACGACATCCTCGACATGGCCCGGCTCGACGCGCGCCGGGTGCGGCTGAGCCCCAAGGCGATCTCGGCAGAGGCCGCCGTCTCGGCCGCCCTCGCCCCGGTCGAGGCGGCCGCCCGCGAGAAGGCGATCACCGTCAGCATCGACGTGGCGCCCGACCTCGATCTCCTGGCCGATCCGCATGCGATCCGGCAGATCCTCGCCAACCTCATGCAGAACGCCGTGAAGTTTACCCCGGCCGGAGGGCGCGTCGCGGTGCGCGCGCGGCGCGCAGGCGCCAGCACCCACCTGTTCATCGAGGACAATGGCATCGGCATCCCGCGCTCCGACCTTGCTCGGCTCGGCCGGCCCTTCACGCAGGTCGAGACGCAGATGACCCGGAGCCACAAGGGTTCGGGACTCGGCCTCGCTATCACCCGCTCGATGGTCGAGTTGCACGGCGGTTCGCTCCGCATCCGCTCCGAGGAGGCGGTGGGCACCATCGTACTCGTGCGTCTGCCGGCCGCCTTGGACGACCGCTTGGACGCGTCCGCGCGCCACGTCGCGGCCGGGCTTCCGGGGAGGACCGCACGAGAGACGCCACAGGCGCGCCGCGGGACGATCGGCCGATACGCCGCCGCCTGACCGGACCCGCCTCGGGCATCGCTGCAAACGAGAGCGTCAGCGCAGTCTGGACGAGTGATACTCGATAACAACCCAGGTCTCAGGCCCGGAAACGACGTGACGGCGTCTGAGCACTAGGGCCGGACGTCGAGCCCGCCGCGGCGCGCGAGACGTCCCTGTTCCGCGTGCCAGCGCGCGTCCGCAACGGCCCGCGCGAGGCGACGGATGCGCCAGCGACGATAGAGGGTCAGGACCGGATGGCCGCCAAGGCCGGCCTGATGCCGTTGCAGGCGCCGCAGCAGATCCGGCAGCTGCGCCGAGGCGGCATCGCCGGTGGCGATCGCGATGGCCCGCAATTCGGCCCTGAACCCCGCTTTCCAGTCTTCCATATCGCGCCCCTTCGCGATGTCCGCCCGCGCAGGACGGCTCCCGCTTGGCTCTGAAACCGTCTGCCCTGCGACATGCGCGCATGCCGGCAAACCCGCGTCTTGGTCCGGTGTTGGTTCCCGCGAAGGGCTTTCCGATGGACCCGTTGCGGAGAATACGTCCGATGCCATCCCGTACAAGGCTTCAGTGGTGCCTCGCGCCCCTGCTCGCACTCACTGCCGCGCCGGCCGCCGCGCAGAGCACAGGCTATGTCACCGGCTTTCCCGGCAAGGACCCCGCGGGCGACGAGGCGATCGGTTGGGGGCCGGCCTATCGGCCGGAGACCAGCTTCGCGCAGCCGGGCACCCCGCCGACCCCCGGCGCGATCGCCGGACGCGCCTACCGCGCCCGGACGGGGCACGATGTCTATGAACGCGCGCAGGGCGAGGGACCGTACCGGCGCCGTTGATCGTCGTGTCGGCGGGTTCTGCAGTGCGCCGTCCCGCGCCGGTCCGATCTAGCGCCGCCGCAAGGCCCGCTTCGCGACAGCCCGCGCCTCCCGCTCGAACCGCGCGAGGCGGATGCGCCGCTCCAGGGCGAGCGCGTGACTGCCCGGTGGGACGGCGATGATCTCGGCCACCTGAATCCGGTCGCGGTACAGGCTCTCCAGAGCCGACCCCTCCAGGGTGGCAGAATCGAGCCGGTCGGCGAATGCGGTCTCGTGGCAGGCGCGGACGATCTCTGCCTCCAGCAGAAGGCCGGGGGCGTGGCTGCGGAGCCCCTCGTCGTAGGCGGTCTTCAACAGGGTCGCGGTGCCGCCGTTGACCAGGGCCAAGCTGACCGCGATGGGCCGCCCGTCGAGGGTCAGCGCGTCCGCCCGCACGCCGACCGGACCCGGTGCGGCGGTGAAGAGGGCGCGGGCGAAGGCGGCATGCTCCGGCCTGCAGGCCATGGCGGTGCCGGCCTCGCCCTTCCAGCCTTCGCGTTCCAGATCGAGGAAGGCCGCGACGAGGCGGGCGAGGTCCGCTCCGTCCGTGGCGCTCGCACAGGCGACGGCTCCGGTCTCCGCGAGGCGCCGGGCGCGGCGGCGGAGATCCTTGAAGCGACTCCGGTTCGGATGGTCGGTCAGGAACGCCGCGTGATCGGCGCGACGGTCCATGACCGGGCGCTCGAACTCCGCCACCGTGCCGATCGCCCAGCCGCGCTGGCGCATCGCGGCCAGCATTTCGGGAACGGCGCCCTCCCCGGTCGGCAGCAGCGGCCAGCGCCAGGCACGGCCGCCGGAGGCCAGCTCCATCGCGACCACCAGCGCCTGCGCGTGCGCGGCCCGGTCCGGGCCGTCGGCGACGAGGGGGGAGGTGGCCGTCACGAAGGGCGAGAGGAACGGCCGCAGGATCCGGCCGCCGAGGCCGGAGAGGTCGCGCCCCGGCACGCAGGGCAGGAGCGCGACGAGGCGATCCTCCCGGTAGACGGTGACGTAGCGCAGGTTGCCCGGAAGCAGGCCGGCGGTCCTGTGCGCGTCCATGACGTGACGGGAGAAATGCGGGTGCGGCGCGGCGCTCGCCGCGACCAGAGCGTCCCAGTCGTCGGGGTCCGGCGCAGCGGCGAGCGCCGTCGCGCGATCGAACGCGGCGCCGACGGCCGGGCTCATCGGGCGAACCCCGTGACCCAGACGGGTGTCGAAAGCCCGTGGATCCGACCGGCGGCCCTGGCCAGGAGGCCGGCACGGGCGACGGTGACCACGGCCACGGCCACGGCCGCGCCGAGCGTGCCGAAGGCCGGGACCAGGGCGAGGCACAGGCCCGCGGCGGCGACGAGGCTCCCCGCGGTGATGCCGGCGCAGAGCCGCTCGCCGCCCAGCATGGTCAGCAGATCCTCTCCCGGCCCGAACAGGCTCGCCCCGACGCTGCCGGCGATCAGGATGCACAGGATCGGCACGCTGGTGCCCAGTCCCGGGCCGAACATCGCAAGCAGCAGCGGGCTGACGGCCAGGATCGCGCCGCCGACCACGAGCGTCGCGGCCGCCGTGACGCGACCCTGGCGCCGGACGAGTTCGGCGAGCAGGAAGCGGTTGGCCTGCGCCTGCGCAGCGCTGTAGCGCTGAAGCGTGGCCGCGCTGACGGCGTAGTGCACGAACGCGACGAATTGCTGGATCCGCGTCGCCGCGAAATAGAGACCGACCTCGGCCGGGCTCACCAAGGCGCCCAAGACGATCACGTCGACGAAGGTGAAGCCGGCATTGGCGAGGTCGATGGCGGCGATCGGCAGGCTCGTCCCGAGCCAGGTCCGCCACCGGTATCGGTGGGGGCCGGCCGGCAGATCCCTCCGGAGCCGCGCGGCGAGCAGGGCGGCTTGGAGGGCGGTCGCGGCGGTGGCAGCGAGCAGCATGCAGGCCATCGCGACCTCGGCGCGCGGGGGCGCCCCGAGCAGGATCGCCGCGACCATGCCGGCCATCATCAGGGTCTGGCGCAGGAGGTAGGGCGGCGCGATGGCGAGCCCCACCCAGTTCTGGCTGCGGGCCACGCCCTCCAGATAGTCCTGCAGTGCGAAGAGCGGCATCACGCAGAGCGCCACTGCGATCGGCGCCCGATAGGCGGGGCCGAACAGGCCCGGCTCCAGCATCAGGAGGGCCGCGCCGAGGCCGGCGATGGACAGCGCGGCCCCGCCGGTCACGAGGGCGCCCGCCCGGATGTATCCGCGTGCGAGGTCGAGCGCACCCTGCGCCTGATCGCCCGGCACGAACCGGCAGGCGCCCTGCGACAGGCCGAGGGTCAGGGTGTGGCCCAGCATCGCGGTCCAGACCCAGACCGAAGCGAAGATCCCGTAGGCCTCCCAGCCCATCAGCCGGGCGGCCAGAACCTGGGAGCCGTAGGCGAAGCCGGCCGAACCCACGCGGATCGCGAAGACCGTGAGTGCCGCCCGCTGCGAGCCGCTGCGCAGGGACCACAGGCGACGGAACGCGCTGGCCGGGAGAGCCGTGGCTGACACTACGCGCTCCGCGCCGGGCCTGAACTCGGCGGGACGCCGACCTCTGGTCGCCGGGTCTAACCCGGAGCGCGTTGCGGCTCGGTTAAGGGCGGGGCGGCGGGATCGGCCTTGGGTTCCTTCGGCGCATCCGTCCGCATCAGCGAGGTGGCGATCGTCAGGGCCACGTGCTCCGCCATGCAGCGCAGGCCGAGGTCGTTGAGCCGGAACTGGCGGCCCAGCATGTGTCCCTCGCCCTTGTCGTTGCGGCTCGACAGGTAATGCAGCGCCTCGTAGCGCCGCACCAGCGGCACCCCCTGCTGGTTCGCGACGGTCCGTACGGCCTCGACGATCCGATTGTAGTCCACGTCGGCCGCCATGCTGGCGGTATAGATCGGGTCGACCAGCACGACGTCGATCCCGTGCGAGCGGATCCACCCGACGGCCTCGGCGAGGGCGCTGGCGAAGGCGTCGGCATCGACCCGGGCGATGGCGTCATGGGTGCCGACCTGCCAGACCACGAGATCGGGCTCGGCCTCGGCCACCATGGTGCGGAGACGCTCCCCGGCCCCCGAGGCGATCTCCCCCGGCAGGCCGCGATGGTCGATCGTCACGTCGACCTTCGGCATCGCGAGTTCCAGGGCGGCCTCGAGCTTGGCCGGGTAGGAGGCCGACGCCCCGGGGGCGGCGCTGCCGCCGATCGCCAGGATCCTGAGGGGGCGATTCTCGGCCAGCGCCGCCTTCACGGCGCCGAGTTGGGCGACGGTGTAGAGCTGCGCGCCCGGGACCCGGCATTCCTGCGACAGGTTCGGCTCGACCGTGCCGGCATTGCCGGGCTGCTCGGCCGCGGCCGTTCCACCCGGCACCATCGCGGTCAGCGCCAGGGCCGTCAGCACGGAAGCGAGCAGCGCCGCACCGCGCGTCCCGAAGGCCCGGACCGGCCGCGCGGAACGGCATCCCGTTATCATGGGCGCGGTCGTGACGATCTGCTGCGGCTGCGCCATTCGACGAACCATGCCGTAAACCCCAGCCCGACGAGGCCCGAGCCGGCGACCAGCATATCGATCAGCACGCCGCCGCCGGTCTGGAAACGCACGAGCTGCCCGATCAGGCTCAGGATCGAGCCCATCGAGAAAACAGCCAGCGAATTCCGGCCCATCTGAGTCAGATAACCGACGACGCGGCCGATTCGGGGGGCCAGCACTGCGTAAAGCGGCGCAAAGGCTAACAATACCCCCAGAAAATGAACCAGTCGCGCCGGCGTCAGGTATGTCTTCTCGAAGGTGAACAGCAGGCGCGGCTCCGGAACCAGCATCGGATCCGGTCGGATCTCCGTCACGGCCAGCACGATCCCGAGAAGAACGATGGCGACGCCCGCCGGGAACAGGCGCCGCGACCAGCGGCGCAGGATATCCGAGCGCAGGTTCCAGCCCTGGAGGACGAAGCCGARCACCAGCAAGAGCTGCCAGCAGAACGGGTCGAAGAACCAGTCCCCCTCCCCCGGCCAGGAGGGCAGGTTCCAGGCGAAGACGAGGCTCGCGAGATAGATGCCCACGGACAGCGCCAGCGCGGCGAGCAGGCTGATGCGTCCGACCAGAACGAAGACGGGCGCGATGCCGATCAGCAGCACGTAGAGCGGCAGGATATTGAAGTAGCCGAGCTGGTAGGTCAGCAGCACCATGCCGCAGACCGACTGGATCGGGTCCGCGAAGAAGCCGCCGGCATTGTGCCACTCAAGGATCAGCGGGTTGTCGAGCAGCAGGGCCGCCCCGGCGATGATCGCCAGCGCCAGCAGCATCACCGTGAGCTGCGCCCGGTAGACCTCGACGGTGCGGGCCAGAAGCCGCACCACGCTGCGGCCCGGCGGCTCCGGCACGCCGTCGCGTCCCCGGGTGGCGATCCCGATCGACCAGCCCGCCAGGAACACGAACAGCTCGGCCGCGTCCGAGATGCCGTACTGGGAGAAGGTGTAGCGTTCGAAGGTATTGCCCGGGATGTGGTTGATGAAGATCGTGATCAGGGCGAAACCGCGCCAGAAGTCGATCGCGTTGGGGTCCCGCATCGTCGCGGCGGCTCCGAATTTCGACGCTTCAGGATGGCGGCGGCGGGAACGCGGCTCCTGATACGGCGCCGCATCGCTTCTGCAAAGGCGAACAAAGGTGGGGATCGGCCCGCCCGGTCGAACCGGTTGGTCACACCCGCGTTATGGGCCGGCACGGAGTTCCGCACCCATGACCCGCCCACGCATCACCCTCGGCCTCGCGCTGTTCCTGCCGGTCCTGGCGACCGGTACCGCGCTGGCGCAGTCTCAGACCGGCACCGGCGGCGGCCCCGCCTCCACGGCGACGGCACCCCATACCTCGTCGGTCGGCCGCGTCATGCCGCCGAGCCGCGGCGCTGGCGCCGAGACCCCGGACGACCGGCGCGTGCTGACGCCGCGGGAGACGGAGAACGACAAGCTCATGCGTGGGATCTGCATCGGGTGCGCTCCGAAATAGGTCCGGCGCGCATCCGCCCGATCGGACGGCCTTACTTGCCGCGGCGCAGGCGCAGGTCGTCCTCGCTCTCGCGGGCGAGGCGCAGCAGGTTCTGCCCATAGGAGGTCTTGGCGAACATCTCGCCCCGGGCCACGAGCTGGTCGCGGTTGATGAAGCCCTGGAGGTAGGCGATCTCCTCCAGGCAGGCGACCTGCAGGCCCTGGCGATGCTGGAGGGTGCGGACGAATTCGCTCGCCTCCAGCAGGCTGTCGTGGGTCCCGGTGTCGAGCCACGCGTAGCCGCGCGACATCCGCTCCACGTGCAGTTGCCCGCGCTGGAGATAGGCCTCGTTGACGCTGGTGATCTCCAACTCGCCGCGGGCCGAAGGCTTCACGTCGGCCGCGATGTCGAGCACCTGATTGTCGTAGAAGTACAGGCCGGTCACCGCCCAGGTGGATTCCGGGTTCTGCGGCTTCTCGACGATCTTGGTCGGGCGGCCGGACTTGTCGAGGTTGACCACGCCGTAGGCCTGCGGGTTGTCGACATGGTAGGCGAAGACCGTCGCGCCCTGCTGGCGCGCGGCCGCGCGCTCGAGCAGCTCGCCCATGCCGGCGCCGAAGAACAGGTTGTCGCCGAGAATCAGCGCGACGTCGTCGTCGCCGACGAAGTCGCGCCCGATCACGAAGGCCTGGGCGAGGCCCTCCGGCCGCGGCTGCAGCGCGTAGGAGAACTTCAGCCCGAACTGCTCGCCGGTGCCGAACAGGCGCTTGTAATTGTCGAGGTGCTCCGGCGACGAGATGATCAGGATCTCGCGGATGCCGGCCAGCATCAGCACCGAGACCGGATAGTAGATCATCGGCTTGTCGTAGACCGGCAGGAGCTGCTTGTTGATCGACAGCGTGGCCGGGTGCAGGCGCGTGCCGGATCCGCCGGCCAGAACGATGCCCTTCATGGCTTGGAAACTCCCTCTGAGACCGGCCCGACGAGCCGGTCCAGGATGTCGTCGAGCGCCGCCTGCCAGGGCCGCGGCGCGATGCCGTAGGCGGCCGTCAGGCTTTCGGTCGACAGGCGTGAATTGGCCGGCCGCCGGGCCGGCGTCGGATAGGCGGAGGTCGGGATCCCCTTGACCGGCACGGAGCGGCCGCCGCGCCGGGCCGAGCCCGCCACGATCGCCGCGGCGAAGCCGCGCCACGTGGTGTCGCCCCGGTTCACGCAGTGGAAGGTGCCGGCGGGGGCGTCCGGATCCGCCGCCATGCGCTGCGCGATCGTCGCGAGGGCGGCGGCGAGGTCGGCGGCTGAAGTCGGGCAGCCGTGCTGGTCGTCGACGACGGTCAGCGCATCGCGCTCGGCGGCGAGCCGCAGCATCGTCTTGACGAAGTTGCCCCGGTGCGGGCTCACCACCCAGGCGGTCCGGACGATGGCGTGGCGCGGATTGCCGGTGCGCACCGCCAGCTCGCCCGCGGCCTTGCTGGCCCCGTAGACGCTCTGCGGATCGATCGGTTCGTCGGGCGCGTAGCCCCCGTCCGGCTTCGTTCCGGCGAAGACGTAGTCGGTCGAGACATGCACCAGCGGGATCTTCCGCGCCGCCGTGGCGGCCGCCAGGATCGCCGGGGCGAGCGCGTTGAGGCGCCACGCCGCGACCACGTCGGACTCCGCCTTGTCGACGGCCGTGTAGGCGGCGGTGTTGATCACGGCCCGGTAGTCGCGGGCGGCGAGCGCCGCCGCGACGGCGCCGGCGTCGGTAATGTCGAGCGCGGCGCGGTCCGGAGCGTGGACGGTGACGCCGTCCGGCCAGGACAGGGCCTGCAGCTCGGTGCCGACCTGTCCGGCGCCGCCGAGGACGAGGACGTCCATCAGCCGTTGAGCCCCAGACGCTCGCCCTTGTAGCGGCCCTCGCGGATCGGGCGCCACCAGCCCTCGTTGGCGAGGTACCAGGCCACGGTCTCCTCCAGCGCCTGCTCGAAGGTCTTTTGCGGGCGCCAGCCGAGTTCGGCCTCGGCCTTGCCGCAGTCGATGGCGTAGCGCCGGTCATGGCCCGGGCGGTCGGCCACGAAGCTGATCAGCCGCTCGTGCGGCGCGCCCTGCGGGCGCAGCCGGTCGAAGGCCGCGCACAGCGCCTTCACCACCGCGAGGTTGTTGCGCACCGCGCGGCCGCCGAGCAGGTAGGTCTCGCCGATCCGGCCGCGCTCCAGCACGGCCACGAGGCCCTTGGCGTGGTCCTCCACGTGGATCCAGTCGCGCTCGTTGAGGCCGTCGCCGTAGACGGGCAGCTTCTTCCCCTCGAGGGCGTTGAGGATCATCAGCGGGATCAGCTTCTCGGGGAAGTGGCGCGGCCCGTAATTGTTGGAGCAGTTGGTCACCAGCACCGGCAGGCCGTAGGTCTCGTGCCAGGCGCGGGCGAGGTGGTCGGAGGCGGCCTTCGAGGCCGAGTAGGGCGAGCGCGGGTCGTAGCGGCTGTCTTCCGTGAAGAACGCGTCCGGCGGCAGCGAGCCGTAGACCTCGTCGGTGGAGACGTGGAGGAACCGGAAGCTCTTCTTGTCCGCCTCCGGCAGTGCTTCGTAATAGCCTCGCGCGCCATCCAGCATGGTCTGCGTGCCGATGACGTTGGTGCGCACGAAGGCGCCCGGATCGGTGATCGAGCGGTCGACGTGGCTCTCGGCGGCCAGGTGCATCACCGCCTGCGGCTTGAAGTCGGCGAAGGCCTTCTGCACGGCGGCGCGGTCGCAGATGTCGGCCTCGACGAGGCGATGGCGCGGGTTGTCGGCAAGCGGCGCCAGCGAGACCGGGTTGGCCGCGTAGGTCATCGCGTCGAGGGTGCAGACGTCGTGGCCGAGATCGTTGACGAGGTGCAGCACCAGCGCCGAGCCGATGAAGCCGCAGCCTCCGGTCACCAGGATGCGCATGGCGGATTACCTCTTCGGATAGGTCAGAAACTGACTAGCCGAGCAGCGTAAGACTGGCCGGCGTGACGAAATTGCGGCCGGGCCGCGCAGTTCAGAAGACGCGGCCGAGATCGGCGAGGCGCGGGGCGCGCCGATCCTTGTCGGACAGGATCGCCGCCTCGCCGGAGACCGGCCACGGGATCCCGACCTCGGGATCGTTCCAGGCGAGCGCCCGGTCGTGCTCGGGGCTGTAGTAGTCGTCGACCTTGTAGGCCACCATGACGTCGGGGGTCAGGGTGCAGAAACCGTGGGCGAAGCCGTGCGGGATGTAGAGCTGCTCGCCCTTGTCGGCGTCGAGGGTGACGGCGACGTAGCGGCCGTAGGTCGGCGAGCCGCTGCGGATGTCGACCGCCACGTCGAGGATCGCGCCCTGCAGGACGCGGATCAACTTGGCCTGCGCGCGGGGCGCGACCTGGAAGTGGAGGCCGCGGATCGTGCCCTGGGGGGCCGAGAAGGACTGGTTGTCCTGCACGAACGGCGTGGCGATGCCGGCCCGCGCCAGGGTGTCGGCCCGGAACGTCTCGGAGAACCAGCCCCGCGCGTCGCCGAAGCGCTTCAGGACGATGCGCTTCACGTCCGGGATCTCGGTCTCGATGACGTCCATGCCAGCGCCCTTCTTGCGGATCCCGTCGCGAGGTCCGGCGGACGTCTCCGCGTCGGTCGTTCCGGGTCGCGCGCCCGCCTCGTCGACCACAACCTCGATGATGCCCCGCGACTTCCGGTCATTCTCGGTCCGTGTCAAGGCGTGCCGGCTGCGGTGCCATGCACGCGGGGAGCGGATGACGGGCGGTTCGGGACAGGCGGCGGAAGCTCTCCTTCGTGCCCAGCTGGCCGATCCGGCCGGCGCGTTGAGACTGGGTAGCTATGGTGCCCTCGCGGTCTTCTCCCGCGACCGCGACGAGCCGGCGCGGTTCCACGAAGGCGGCCGGATCGGGATCGTCACGGACCGCGGCGCCGTTTCCCTCGCGGTGGGGCCGGATCTCAGGCCGTTCGCCTACGAGACGGGCTTCACCGACGGCTGGAGCCAGGGGATCGCCCTCTGCCTTCCGGCTTCGGCCTGCACCATGGGGCAGCGCGCCGTGCTGACCGAGCTGGGACCCGACGATGCGGCGGTCCGGCCGCAGGACCGCGCCGCGCACCTGTTCGACCTCGGCCTCGGTCTGCACGCCGTCGATGCCTGCATCCGGGCCGCCGACCCCGGCCGGATCGACCGGCTCCGAGCCCTGGAGGGCCGATCGCTTCTCGCCTCCGGCGGGACCGGGATCGCGACGGTGCGCGCCCTGGGGGCGGACAGTGTCTTCATTACCCGTTTCGGCCGCGTCGAGGTCTATGGGCCGGATCGCAGGTCCGTCGCCGCGGGGGCCGGACCGCGCAGCCATGTCCTGCCGCACCTGCTGCGGCTGCGACGGACCCATGCGGCCACTGCGCCGATCCCGGAGGGCTGGGTGCCCTGCGGCGGCCTTGATCTGGCGCATCCGACGCGCGACGGGTCGGGGCGGCCGATCCCGTTCGATACCGGGCGCCACGCCGCATTCGGGCAGATCCTGGAGGTTTGGGGGGATGCCGCGCTCGTCGCCTTGCGCGCCGCGGTCCTCGCTGGGCAGGCACCCGACGCATCCCTCGCCGACGGCCGGTTCGCCCGCTCGGCCATCCGGGCCGCGCGGGCTCAGCGCAAGGCCGGCGCCTCCTGAGAGGGCGTCATCCGTCCGGAGGCGGTGGTGGTGTCGGCGCGAGAAGACGTGCCAGATCCGAATGGGCGCCTGCCGGCATCCATGCACCCCCCTGCGGATGGATCGGCGTGGTCGCCGTCAGGGCGCGCGACCGCGCCATGTCGACGAGGGCGGTGAGCGGAAACGGACCCGTCACCGCGTCGCGATAGATGTAGAATAGCGTTGCCGGCAAGTCCGGCGGCGCCAGCGGCGCCGGATCGGCCAGCCGGAGCAGGGCTTCCGTCGTGAAGGCCGCCTCATCGACCGTCCGCTTGTCCAGCGCTCTGAAGGCGGGTGGGTCTGCGGTATCACGGTTCGCTTCCTCCGGCGGCAGGTCGCCCAGGCTTCCGGGGATCGACCGGGTCCAGTCCGCGATGCGGGTGAGAAGCGCCTCGTGAAGGCGGTCCGCTTCGTCCACCCGCAGGCCGGTTTCCAGGGCCGCCTGACGCCAACGGCGCCCCAGCGCCTCCGCCACCCCGTGGCCGACTCCGCCGACCCGCACCTCCGCGTCGAAATTCACGGTCTCCCGCCGGGGTGCATAGGCGCGCTTGGCGGTCCAGGCGAACAGCGCGGCCATCGCCAGCATCTGGACCGGCGACAGCGCCCCTTCGACCTGCGCGAGTCGTGCGGCGATCGGGGCGTGCTGGACCCGATCGAACAGCTTGCGCCGCAGCGTCCGCTCCGAACCGACGCTGCGCCAATCGCCGGGCTCGAACTCGAACCGCCACAGTCCGGTTTCGGGCGCGCGCCTCAGGAGCCCAAGGCAGGCCGCCCGCAGGAACAGCGCCAGGGTGTCCCGGAGCGCCTCCGTCTCCTCTGCCGACGGGGCCACGGGGTCTGGAAAGCGGAGATAATCTCTGTGGTTGTGAAGCGGGATCGCATCGAGCCGGTCGAGTTCCTGCCCGTAGGCGCGGCGCCAGTCGCGCCGCAGCGGCCCGAGCACGTCGAGGGGCACCCCCGACAGCTCGCAGTAGCAGACGATCCGTCCGCGCTGGCCGGATTCGAGGAAGGCGATCTCTCCAACGCCGAGAACCGGCGGCAGGGCCGCCCGAAGCACGCCTCCGAATTCGGCCTGAAAGGCGCGGGCGCCCTCCACAGCCAGGATGGTCTTGAACTGGTCGCTCCCCGCATTGAAGGCTTCGAAACGCGCCGGGATCCACGGCATGCAGCGCAGCAGCATCAGCTCCAGGATCTCGCGCTGCCGGGCGGCGGGCATTTCGCGCAGGGCGTCCAGCGCCGCGGGGATGCGGGTCCGGTGCGGCGCCAGACGCCGCCTGGCCATGCTGCGGACCGCCTCGAGGAGGTCCGTTCGTGTGTCCTCCTCGCGTAGCAGAGCGAAGATGGCCTGGGAGCCTCCATAGGCCCGGAACGCCTCCCGCGCCCAGTCCAGTCGCTCGGACGGTGCGACGACGATAGGCGGCAGGTCGCCGGAGGGCAGCACGAGGAACGTGCCGCCGGATGGCCGTTCGATCGCGGTGCGGATCTCGGCGATCTCGCGCTGCAGCGCGCGCATCAGGCGCACGACGTCGTCATGGCCCTGATTCATGGCACCCAGCAGGCCGTCGTACCGGGCGAGGCCCGTGTCGGGGTCCCGCCCGACACGGGTTCCGAGTCGCACGGAGACTTGTCGCAGCAGGGCTGCGGCCTCCCGGGCGGCGACCGACCGGATGCACAGCATGCAGGCGCCGCGCAGGTCTTCGCGGGCCTGCTCCAGATAGCGCTCGGCGTCGCGCCGGTGCGTGAAGATCAGGCCCGGTCGGACTTGGTCGAGGCGACTGAGCGAGGCGGAGAAATGATCGGCCAGCATCGCGTCGGCGAGCCGGCCGTAGGTCTCGGCCGCATGGGCGAGGCGCGCCAGCGCCCCGCCATCCGCGGCAATCAGATCTCGCACGCCCTCGATCAGAGCGCGGGCGTAGTCGAGGCCGCCGCGTTCCTGATCGTCGAGCAGGCGATAGAGCGCCGCGGGCAGCGCGCCGTCCGGGTCCCCGAGCCATGCGGCCTCGAGTTTGGCGCGCACATCCAGAACCTCCACGCCCCGGGGGCCGTAGACGGTTCCGTCGCCGGCGCGGCCGAGAATGTCGTCGCGCAGATGCTCGGCCGCCCGACGCAGATTCGCCGCCCAGTCGCGGGGGTTCGCAACCGCGTCGCGAATGGCATCGACCGCCCTGTCGACGGCAAGCGCCACCGAGTCCTGGATGGACGAGCCGTCGGCGCGCTGGAGGAGCATCCCGACGAGGTCATATTCCGGGATGCCCGGAGGGGCCGGACGGAGCACCTTCGGAAAGGCCTCGAAGGTCGAGAACCGCAGGCCGACCCTGTCGGCGCCGAACCGGTCGCGCGCCTCGATGGTCGGGACGTGCCGCTCGGCATCGCCCCGCGCGACGCCGAAGAATGCCGCCACCATGCCGAAACCAGCCCGGGCGGCAATCTCCTCGAATTCGAGGCTCCCGCGGGTGGCGAGTACGGCTTGGCCCAGGGCGGAATAGTTCAGCGCGAACAGGGCCGTCCGGAGGGTGCCGTCCGGGCCTGGGGGCGCCCATTTGCGCATCTTGTGCTGGGTCTGATTCACACCGATCGAGCGCTTGCGACCGGCGAATTCTGAGTTGCCGAAATCCTCGAACAGCACGTCGGCGATCATGTCGTAGAGGTCGGTGACCACTGCCGTGCGCTGATCGGCGAGATTCTGTGTATCGAACAGATAGATGTCGGTGAACGGCCGCTCGACTCCGGGCGCGACCCGCTCGTGGTCGCTCCAGGACGCGACATAGGGCGGCTCGGGATTGCCCCGCATCGCGTATTCCAGCTCGGACAGCGTCGCCGCGCCGTTGGCGAAGACGCGATCCTTGTTGGCTCCGACATAGCCCGACGGCAGGACGAGGAAGAGATCGACGGCGTCGGGCCGCTTGGGTGTTTCGATCGACGAGATCGCGTAGCCGGCGTCGATCACCGCGCCGGAGCCGGTGCCGCCGGCCACGGAAGCCACGACCACCACGCGCAGGTCGGTGGCGGTGTCGAGGCCGAGGGCGCGCAGCCGCGCCTCGTTCGACATGTTGGCGAGGACCGCGGCGGCCTGTGCGGTTAACCGGCTCATGAAGGGGCGCACGGCATCGAAGAACAGCAGGCGCGCGATGGCGCGGATCTGGCCGGCGCCCTTGGACGCGTCGATCCGCGAGAGGTCGCGGTCCGGCAGCCAGGCATCGATGTGCGGGTAGCTGCGCCGCTCGGCCTGATAGCGGCCGAGGTTGACCGCCTTCTGCAGGGTCTCGCCATCCCGGAAGGCAACCTTGGCCGAGAGCGGATCGGTGGCGGCGGCGCGGCCGGCCTCGCGGGCCTCAAGCGTGTCGGTGTCGAAGTACAGGAAGGCCGCGGCCGGGAACTGGTCGAGGGCGCTGATCCGGGTTCCGTTCCAGTCCGCCTGAAGGATGCGCCGGCGCAGGCGCAGCAGCACCTCCATGCCGGTGCCGCCGAGCGCGACGAAGACGGTTGGACGAACCTTCAGCTGCGTCTCGGTGCCCGCTCGGCGCGCCTCGTCCATCGGGTCAGCGCCTCCGGTCGGGGGCGCGGAGGATCAGGGCCAGGGCGGCTGCGAACAGGAGCACGCAGAGGGCGAAGGCAGCCGTCAGTCCGGCCCAGGCCTGCCAGAAACGTCCGACCGTGGCACCGACCACGACCGTGGCCGTGAGCATCAGCGCCGCGAACAGCATCGAACTCGCGCCGCCCGCGGCGTCGAGGGTTGCGCGGCGGTTGATCAGGTGGATGCGCAGGCCCTGGCGGACGAACAGGAAGATGACGGCCAGCACCGCAAGGGCGACGGTGGCGAGGGCGATCTCCGTCGCGGTCGGCGCGCGGTCGAGGCCGGCGAACGGGCTCGCCGCGGTGCCCGTCCGGTCCGATAGGGGCATGGGCGCCCGCGGCTCCTCCGACGGGCGGGAATTCTGCGGGGGCGGGATCCGGAAATCCGGGCCTCCCGGCCCCTGGATCCGGGTCGGACCTGAATCCCGCGTTCCGCCGTCGAACAGGCCGATCATGCGCCGGGTCCGGTCTCGGTGAGACGATGCGCCCGGGCCGGTCCCCAAAGGGCCGTTCGCACCCGCCAGCGGCTGCCGTCCGGGGCATCGAGGACCTGGGTGCGGAAGGGCCGCAAGGTCGTGCGTTTCGGGAACGCGCCAAGCATCACCGTGCAGGTGCGCGGACGGCGCGCGAGGGCAGCGCCGAATCCGGTAGCGCCTGCGAGCGTGAGCGTTGCCGCCGACGCTGCGGCGAGCGGCCAGGGCGAGAACGCCGCCTCGATCCGCAGCGGCAGGGTGATTATCGCCTCCGACACGCCGCGATAGTCGCCGAACAGCCCCGGCAGACGCGCTTCGACCCCGCCGGATGCCCCGGTTCCCTGTCCGGTCGTTGGCTCGCCGACGAGCAGGGCGCTTCCGAAGATCGGTCGCACGCGCTCCAGGAAGTCCTGATCGAGGGCGAGGTGCAAATCTTCGAGCCGCAGGGTCAGGGTACCGTCCATGTCGCGCCGGCCGGCGAGCGGATTGAGCAGGCCGGATGGTCGCGGGATCGGCGGCAGGGTAAGAACGACCGCGATCGGCCCGCTCTCGGCCCGCGGCGGCAGGTCCGCGACTTGGTCCGGCGAGACCGCCGCCTGCGCGAGCGCCGCCTCCGGGCTTGCCTCGCGCCACTGCAGGACGAGCCGTGCGGTGACGATCCGCTGCGGGTAAAGGCCGTTGGTGAGGCGCCCGGTCAGGCGCAGGACGGTCCCGGTCTCGGCATCGGCCCCGCGGACCACCAGCACGCCGTTCTCCACGCCGGCCTCGAGGCCGGCACTGTCGAGCCGGTCGAAGCGCAGGGTCACGCCGCCGGCGAGGACCGGCTTGAGGTTGACCGGCGGATGGCTGAACAGCGCCGCGAGGCCATTGCCCCTCAAGGCCGCCTCGAGCGCGCGGCCTCCGCCTGCACCGTAGCCGATGCCATAGACGACGAATCCACCCTCGACGAAGTTGCTGCCTTTCAGGGGCATCCGAACCGGATAGGCGACGATGCGGGTGATCGCAGGCGATCCGCGCAGTGCCGCGTAGAAGGCCGCGGTGTTGCGCGCCACTGCGGTGCTGTTGCCCGGTGCATTCTTGTTGTTCGTCACCATCCAGATGACGCCGTCGCGGCCGTGCAGCCCGGCCCGGATGCCGCCGAGGAGCGCACCGTTGAAGTCGGCATCGGCGTAGGCCTGTCCGCCGGCCTTGCGCGGCAGGTCGATGGCCGCAACGGCGGAACGGACGCGCGCCGCCGCATAGGGACCCTCGTACAGGATGCGCGGCGACGGGCGCCCGGGCACCTGTCCGTCTTGGTCGAAGCTCGCGATCGCGATCGTGCCCTCCGGCACGCGGACCGCCGCCACCAGGGCCTCGATCAGGGGCCGGAACTGCGAGTTCCCGGCGGTCAGGAAGGGCTCCATCCAGCCGGAATCCTGGATGAGAAAGAGCTGAGGGGCCGCCGCTTCCGGCCTGGCGGGGGCCATCAGCAGGACGAGCAGCGCAAGGATCGCGCGGGACACGGGCGCCCTCATGCCGTCCGCACGCGAAGGGCGTGGCAGCGGCGCCCGGAGCGGGTCCAGAGAAGCAGCGCCCCATCGTGCAGGAGCGCCTGGGCGTCGCCGAGGGCCGAGACGTCGAGGCTGATCGGGAGCCCGTGAAGGCCTGCCCCATGGGCGTGGTGGAGAACGTGCCCGGTCACCGGCTCCGGGAGAGAGGCGCCCCTTAGGAAGCCGGCTCGTGGGCCGGCGATGGGGAGGGCGAGCAGGATGGTATCGCGCGGCAACGCCAGAAGCGGCACGAGCAGGGCGCCCGCATGCGGACCGAGACTGAGCGTCTCGGCGGGCGCCTGCCACGGCAGGTCAAAACGGTCCGTGYCCCAGTAGGCGACGTGCCCGGCGGCGAGGCGCGGTCCATCGAGCCGGCGGATCGCCGGATCGGACGCCAAGGCGGCGAGATGGTAGCCGCCCTCCAACATCCCGAGCTGGTGATGGCGCTCGGCATAATCCTGCCAGGGATTCTGGGCGGCGATCGGAACGAAGCCGGACGGCCAGCCGACGAAAGCGGCCTGGTCGTCGGCCCGGTTCACGACGAACCCGCCGTGACCGGTCCAGAACCCGTCGCCGAGACGGTTGATCCATGGACCGGAGAAGCGGTCTCCGGACGAGGGCTGGCCGAGATCCTGCAGCGCGAGGGCGTCCGAGGCGATCGTGCCCCGACACAGCACGAGGCGTCCGTCGCGTTCGGCCAGCGCGCGGAGTTCAGCGCCGTGCCAGCATGGGGCGGAGAGGAAGCGCAGGCGCGGCAGGTTGGCCCTTCCGAACGCGAGCTGCGGGCCGACCTGCGGCAGGGGGGCGGAGACCAGCGCGTCGGCGGTTGTGTAGGCGATGCCCGCGGCGGCTGCCGCCAGGTGCGATCCCGACGTCGCGGCGGGCATCCGCCCGAGGGGGACGAATGTCCGGCCGTCCCAGACGTCCAGAGTGCCCAGGTTTTCCTGAAACAGATAGAGGCCGGCGGGGCGACCGGCCCGCGCGAGCACCGGCACGCCGCTCGGCAATGGACGCTCGCTGTGGCTGTCGCGGTCGATGTCGAGCGGCGTCGGTGTCTCGGCCTCTGCCGGACTCCGCAATGGTTCACCGGTCTCCGGTGYATGCGCGAAGAGCGCTGGGTAGGGATGGGCGCGGCCGTCCCGCCGGATGCCGAGCTGGACGATCCGGGCGTCGTCCGTGTCGATCCGGATTCCGGCAACCTCGGCCGCAACCGGGGTCCCGTCGCGGAAGTACCACAGCTGACGACCGGCGAGGCCCGTCAGGTGCGGATCGGGATCGACCGGCCAGATCCCGTCATACGCACCGTCCGACAGGGTCGGCGGCGTCGGGATGACGAATCGCCCGTCCGATGAAGATTCCTCGAAGCTCAACGGCCGCGTTCCGATTCCGAACCACGTACGTGATCGTTTCCGATTCTTCGCGAGAAGGAAAGAGCGCTGCCGATCAGTCCGGCCCGTCTTGCGCTGATCTGTTCAAGGGATGCCGATCATCTTGTGCGTCTGCAGAGACAGGCGCCAGCGGGCATCGTGGCGGCAATAGCCGATCGCAGCCTCGGTGTTGGCGATGCGGTCCGGCCCGTCCATAGGCTGGAGGAAGCGGTGCTGGAAGGCGAGACCGACGAAATCCGCGGGATCGGCATCCACCTGCGGGTAGACAAGTTTGAGTTCGTGGCCTGACGTCTGCGCCAGGGCGTTGCGTCCCTTCGGACTGACGCAGATCCAGTCGATCCCAGGCGGAGCCGGGAGCGTGCCGTTCGTCTCGATCGCGATCTCGAACCCGGCCGCGTGCACGGCCTCGATCAGGAGCGTGTCAAGCTGGAGGAGCGGCTCGCCGCCGGTGAAGACGACGTAGTGGTTCTCGCTACCGCCTTCCCAGGCGGCCGCGATCGCGCCGGCGAGGATGGCGGCGTCGGCGAAGCGTCCACCGCCCTCCCCGTCCATCCCGACGAAGTCGGTGTCGCAGAACCGGCAGGCCGCCGCCGCGCGGTCGGCCTCGCGCCCAGACCAGAGGTTGCATCCCGCGAAGCGGCAGAACACGGCCGCGCGTCCCGCCTGGGCGCCCTCGCCCTGGAGGGTGTGGAAAATCTCCTTGACCGCGTACGTCACAACCGTCCCAGTCCGCTGCTGCGCGACCCGCCCCGCGCGCCCGGGTTCGCACTTAATCCGTGCCGAGCCCGCAGGCCATCGACAACCGCGCCGTGCAGACCCGCGGTGCGATCTCGCCTTGCTCTTGCCACGGTGGGCTCGTTCATGCCGAGATGCAGTCCGGCGACCGCCCTCGGCCGTCGGGATTGCGCCGATATCCGGCTGGCTGGCCGGAAGACCGACGCTCCACGGCGCCGGCCCAGGCGATCCTCTGACGAGTCGGGCTCGAATGTCCTCTTCACTCTACCGACGCCTCACCGTCGGGTTTGCGGCGCTGACAGGTCTGCTCGGGGCGAGCCTGGTCGGGATCGGCGCTGCGAACGCCGTGACGGTGCCGATCCTCGTGGCGGACGTGGATTCGGGCAAGGTCATCTACGCGCAGGCGCCGACCGATCCCTGGTATCCGGCCTCGATCACCAAGCTGATGACCACCTACGTCGCCCTGGATCTCGTGCGGCAGGGCAAGGTCTCGCTCGATTCGATGATCACCCTCTCGGCAGCGGCCGCCGCCGAGCCGCCCTCGAAGATGGGCTTCAAGCCTGGGACGCAGCTCACCCTCGACAACGCCCTCAAGATCATCATGGTCAAGTCGGCGAACGACATCGCCTACGCGATCGGCGAGACCCTCGGCGGCTCGATCGACAACTTCGCCGCGATGATGAACGAGACTGCGCAGCGGATCGGCATGCACGACAGCCGCTGGTACAATCCCAACGGCTTGCCCGACCCGCGCCAGTGGACCTCGGCCCGCGACATGGCGGTGCTGGCCCGGGCGCTGATCCGTGACTTTCCGGATTCCCACGACCTGTTCTCGATCTCGGCGATCCAGTTCGGCCGCGCCGTGATGGCGAACCACAACGGCCTCCTCGGGCGCTATCCCGGTACCGATGGGATGAAGACCGGCTTCATCTGCTCGGGCGGCTTCAATGTCGTGGCGACCGCCACGCGCAACGGCCGGCGGATCATCACCATCGTGATGGGGCAGCCGAGCCCGCGCGAGCGCGACGTGAAGACCGCGGACCTGTTCGACTACGCCTTCTCCCAGAGTGCCGGCTGGACCAGCCCGACCCTGGATGCGCTGCCGGCCTCGGCGCTGCCCGCCCCCCCGGACATGCGCCCCTTCGTGTGCGGCGGCAAGAAGCCTCCGGCCATCGAGGACGGTGCGGGCGCGCTGAGCGCCCCCGGCTCCGCGGCGCAGCTGATCGGCGGCTCGGCCGCCAACTCGCCGGCGCTGGCGCTGGCCGCCTTCTCCAATCCGGCCCTGCGCGCCCGGTCCCTGCCGGCGCGGGCGCCGCTCCAGCCGATCGCCGTGTGGATCGGCCGCAATCCGGCGGAAGGCCAGCAGATCCTTGACGCCCAGGAAGCCGAGCAGAAGACCGCGGCTGCCAACACCCGCGCCGCCAGGCTCGAGGCCGCGAAGGCCAAGCGCGCGGCCGCGCTCGAGGCGGCCAAGCAGGCCCGCGAGGCGCGCCTCGAACGGCTGCAGGCCGCGAAGGCCGCCGCCACGACCGCGCCGAGGGTCGCCGCGAAGCCGGGGCATGGCGTGCCGCGGAACGCGAGCGCCTACACGGCCGACGAGACGCCTACGATGCCGGAAGCCAAGCCCGGGAAAGGCCTCACCAAGCCCGCGCCGAAGGCGACCGCCCACAAGCCGGCCCAGGCCAAGACGCACGTCAAGGCGGAGGCCAAGCCCGACCCGAAGGCAGCGGCCCGGAAAGCCCCGGCCAAGAAGGCCGCGGCGGACGAGTAGGCCCGCGCGGGTGCCGGCGAGCCGCACGCGTTGCCGCGGTCGCCCCGGCACCCCACTTCGCCGCTCATGCCAGAGATCCCCACCCCCTCGCCGGACCCACGCCGCCCGGAGCCCATCCCGCTGACCGTGCTTACCGGCTTCCTGGGGGCCGGCAAGACGACGCTGCTGAACCGGTTGCTGCGCGACCCCGCGCTCGCCGACACGGTGGTGATCGTCAACGAGTTCGGCGAGATCGGCCTGGATCACCTGCTGATCGAGACCGTCGACGAGGACATGATCCTCCTCGGCGCCGGCTGCCTGTGCTGCACGGTGCGGGGCGACTTGATCGCGACCCTCGAGGATCTGCTGCGCAAGCGCGACAACGGTCGGATCCGGCCGTTCCGCCGCGTGATCATCGAAACCACCGGTCTCGCCGATCCGGCGCCTATCCTGCACGCCCTGATCTACCACCCCTATCTCGTGCTGCGCTACCGGCTCCAGGCGATGGTCACGGTGGTGGATGCGTTGACCGGCGCCGCGACCCTCGACGCCCATCCGGAGGCCCTGCGCCAGGTCGCGGTCGCCGATCGGATCGTCCTGACCAAGGCCGATCTCGCGGGTGACGCTGCCGGACTCCGGGCGCGCTTGGCGGTGCTCAACCCGGCTGCCCCGATCGTCGCGCCGGATGCGCCCGCCGAGACCCTGCTCGGCGGCCTGTTCGGCCTCGACGGCAAGGGGGCCGACGTGCGGTCCTGGCTCGGCGACGCGGCGCTGGAGCGTGATCATCAGGATGACGTGAACCGGCACGATTCGTCGATCCAGGCGATCTGCCTGACCAGCGCGGCGCCCGTGCCGCGCCCGGCCTTCGAGATGTTCATGGATCTCCTGCGCTCGGGCCATGGTCCGAAGCTGCTGCGGCTCAAGGGTCTCGTGGCGCTCGCGGATGACCCGGATCACCCCATCGTGGTCCACGGCGTGCAGCACGTGTTCCACGCTCCCCTCACCCTGCCCGCCTGGCCGGATCCCGACCACACCTCACGGCTCGTGCTGATCCTGCGCGACCTCGATCCGGCCTTCGTCCGCCAGCTCTGGGATGCCTTCCTCGGACGCCCCCGGGTCGATGCGCCGGACGCCGCCGCGCTCACCGACAACCCCCTGGCGATCCCAGGCCCCTGAGGCGCGACCGGCCCGGCACCATCCTTGAAGCCATCGACCCGAGGGGCGTCTCCGAGGCGCCGGATCGTCCCGGATCGGGACGGATCGTCGACAGGCAGGACACGCGATGGTGCCACGCTTCACCGTGATACAGGGGGGCCTGTCCGACCGGCCGGTTCCAGCGGCCGGATGGGATCCCGAGACCTTGCGTCCGGCCGAGACCTGGCGGGTGGATCTCCACCGGCCCGTCACCGTCGATGCAGCGGCGGCGACGGCTTGGCGTGCCCTGCTGGTGCGCAACGCCGTGAGCGATCCGCTGCGCGATCCCGATCACCTCTTGCCGCTGGCCCAGCACCGCCCGGCCGGGCACCGGGTCGCCGTGGCCCTCGCCTGGAGCCGGGATGCCGAGAGCGGTCGCGAGGCGCTGCGCGGCGTCGTCCCGCTCGCGATGCCGCACCCGGTCTGGGGCGGCCGGGCGCGTCCCTGGCAGCCCGCGGAACCGGAAGCCGCCGCGCTGGTGGAGAGCGCGGCCGCGGAGGCCGTCGACCGGGCGCTGCGGACGCGGCTCGGGGCGCTGCGTCGCCCGATCCGGCTCGTCGGTGAGACCGGGGCCGTGGCGGATCCCGCCCCACGCACCCCGATCCCGGCCGCGGGCCGCGCGATGCGGCCCCGGCCGGTCCCGGCCGGCGACCTGATCGGTGTGCGGCCGGCGGGCTGGGAGGCGGCCGCGTCCGAGATCCTCTCCGTGACCGAACCGGCTGCCGTCCGCGACGCGGTGGAGACCTTCCTGGCCCTTGACGCCCGGACTGCCGCCCGGCCGATCATCGCCGATCCGGCGGAGGCGTCGCTCGTCCGCGTAGTCACCCGGCTGTTCGCCCGCCGCGGCGCGTTGCGGGTCGAGTTCCTGCGCCGAGCTGGCGCCATCGTCGCCGGCACGCTCCATCTGGGCGTCGGTCCCGCCGCGGTGCCCTGGCGGCGGGCGCGGGCCTGATCGGTCAATCCGCCGCGCGCCGCGCGGCTGTCGGCCGGTCCGGACGAATCCTAGCTGGCGCCCATGACCCGCGACACCCCGCACGGCGTACGACCCGCTCCGCGCCGGAGGGCCGTCTCGCGATCCGCGTCCTCGACGCCGGGCGATGTCGATCGCGTGACGGCTGTGCTCGCCCGACTCGAGGCCGCGGACCCGGACCCGAAGGCCGGGTTCGACGACACCGATCCGTTTCGCCTCCTCGTGACCGTGCTGTTGTCGGCCCAGTCCACCGGACCGACCGTCTCCCGCGTCGCGGACGCGCTGTTCGCCGTGGTCCGGGATCCCGCCGGGATGCTGGACCTCGGCGAAGCGCGGATCATCGCGATCATCCGGCCGGTCGGGCTCGGGCCGTCGAAGGCGCGCAACATCGTCAGGCTCTCGGCGGCCCTGATCACCGACCACGGCGGCACCGTCCCGCGCAGCGCGGCAGAGATGCGCCGCCTCCCCGGAATCGGTCGCAAGAGTGCCGAGGTGACGGCGAATTTCGCCTTCCACGAGCCGGTGATTGCGGTCGACACGCACGTGTTCCGCGTCTCGAACCGGATCCCGCTGTCCTCCGGGCTCACGGTGGATGCCGTGGCGGATGGTCTCGCCCGGACCGTGCCCGAGCGCTTCAAGGACGGCGCCCATGTTTGGCTGTTCCGGCACGGGCGCGACACGTGCACGGCCCGGAAGCCTGCCTGCCTCGGCTGCCTGGTCTCTGATCTGTGCACCTGGCCGGGCAAGGCCGTCTGACTTGAGCCGCGCTACTCGTCCTCGCCGAAGCGGTTCGCCAGCAGCGCCTCGATGGCGTCGAGGCACGTCTCGGCATCCGGGCCTACGGCGGTGACGGCGATGCGCGTGCCCATGGCGGCACCCAGGGTCAGCAACCCCATGATCGAGCGTCCACCGACAGTCTCCCCGGCCCGGGTCACCGTCACGGCTGAGTCGTAGCGCTCCACGGTCTGCACGAATTTCGCCGATGCGCGGGCATGCAGGCCCCGCTTGTTGATGATGGGCAGCATTCGGAGGAGGCCGCCCTCCGGAACCGGCGGATCGTCGTCCGTCTCGAAAAGCTCGTCCATCGCCCCTGATGTTTCCCGCCCGATCCGCGGCCGTTGCGGCCGTCTAAGCCGAACCTAAACCATTGACCTCGCGTGTCGATCCCGCGGCGTCGCGGCACTGTCGCACGCGGGTGCCCCGGTCTTCGCGGGCTACCACTCGTACTCGGCGCCGACCCCGAGACTGGTTCGGCCGTCGCTCCCGGCCTCGCCCTTCAGCTTGATCCGGCGGGTCACGTCGAAGTCGACGCCAACGGCCGTGTCGGCGGGCTTCGCTCCGGCTTTCACACCGACGCTGACGCGATCCGAAATGTAGCGCGAGGCGCCGAGCGCGGGGCCGCCGCTCGCTCCGGTGGAGACATCCAGGCTGTCCAGGCCGAGGCCCTTGCGCGCCTGCTCGAACATGTCCGGCCCGGCCGAGCCCCCGGAGAGCTGCGCGATCGCCTGGGCGAGCTGCAGGGCCTGAAACGGAGAAAGACCACCGGCCGCCTTCTTGAACAGCAGACGCGCGAGGATCTCGTCCTGCGGGAGGACCGGATCCGAGGTCAGGGCGAATTGCGGTGCGTCGGCGGGACCGGACACCGCCACCCGAGCGGTCACATCCGCGGCCTTGGTTTCGGCGGCGAAGTCGAGTTCCGGCGTGGTCAGGCTGCCCGCGAAGGTCAGGCGTCCGCGGCTGAAGTCCAGACGCTGACCGACGAGTTCGAATTGCCCCCGCCGCATCGAGAAGGCGCCGACGGCATTCGGCGCCGCGGAGGTTCCCGTGACCCGAAGCGCGCCGCCGAGTTCGGCATCGATGCCACGGCCGCGTACGAAGATGCGGCTCGGCGCGTTGATCGCCACGTCCAGGATGGCGTCGAACGGCACCGGCGGCTTTTTCGGCCGCCGTCCGGGACGGGTCGCAGCCTTCCGTTCGGCCTGCTGGGCGAGGCGCGCTCGCGCATCCGGCGGCGTGTTGACGTGGCGCACGCCCGGAAGCGGCCGGACCGTGGCCGGCAGCCGGTCCGGAACGGCGACGTCGATGGACACGACATCGATCCGGCCCGCGATCCGCGGGGTGCGTGCCAGGGGGCCGGACAGGGTGAGATCGACGCCGGACACGGCCGTCATCAGCGGGCTCGATACGAGTTCGGCCTTCTCGGCGGTGACGTGGAAATTCCCTGGGAAATCGGGCTCGAGGGCGACGCGACCCGTGACCGAGACCCGGCCGCCGTTGCGGGTCGCCGCGGTCAGCCGTTCCACCACGACGCTGTCGCCGCGGCCAGTGACGCGGCCCTCGATCGCAGTGAGGCGGATGCCGTTCAGGGGATCGTTGAAGCTGCCGCCGGTCAGGACCGCCGAGCCCTCCGCCCGCGGCGCCGCCAGAGTGCCGGTGACGCCCCCGTCGACGGCGACCTTTCCGGCGACGCTCTGGCCGCCGGCGCTCAGGAGAGAATTGGCGAGTGCCGCGTCGAGGATTCCGCGGGCGCGGAGATCCAACGGACCGCCGGCCTCCACGGGGAGCGCGCCCGAGACCGTCAGCGCGACGCCGCGCCCGGCGGTCACCCGGCCGTCCAGGCGCGCCTGCCCGTCCGAGAGCGTGCCCTTGGCGGTGGCATCGATGGGCGGCAGGCCGGCCTGTCGGACCTGGGGTGCCACGAGCTTCGTGACGGTCAGCGCATAGTGTCCCTCGGGGCGCGCCGTCGTCCCGTGCAGGTCCGCCTCGCCGTCCAGGATGCCCGACAGGCCGAGATCCGGCACGGCGATCCGGGCGAGCGACAGCGGCAGGGCGCGAATCGCGACGCGCAGGTCGAGATCGCGTCCCGCCCGACCCGCGACCGTGACGCGGCCCGAGCCGGCCGCGATGGACAGACCGTCGATCACGGCGCCGCCATCCTGCAAGGTCAGCGCCGCCGGTCCGGTGAGGGCGAAGCGATCGCTTCCCCGGGCCGCCGACAGGCGCTGGATCTCGATGCGCGTCTCGTCCGCCGGGACGACCCGCGCGGCAGCATCGAGGTTGAAGCCGCGGGCCTTGGCGGTCACGGTCACGTCGCTGAAGGCCGGGCTGCCGGCGGCGGCCAGGCGGAGTGTGTCGATCTGCTGCCCCGCGGTGACGAGCCGCTCGGCGTCGATGCGCCCGTCGAGGACCGGGTGGGCGCGCAGGTCGTGACCCGTCAGATCCGCGTCGAGGCGCGACAGAGCGGATGATCCGTAGCGAAGACCTGCTCCGGTGGCGCGGAGGGCCGCGTCCTGACGCCCGCCGTCGCGCGCCAGGGTCACGGAACCGTCGAGCCGGCCTGCGACCGGGTTCGGGAGCAGCGGTGCTATATCGGCCAGCTCGCCGGCCTTCACGGTGAGCGATCCGGCCGAGAGCCACGTGTCGGCCGCGACTGTCGCATGGCCGGCGAGGGTCACCGAGCCGAGGGTGAGGCCGAGCCGGTCGAGGACCCAGTCTCCTCCGATGCGTGCGAGATGCGCCTCTCCGGTGAGCGCATTGCCGGCCACGTCGCCGCCGAGCCGCATAGTACCGTCCGGCGCGAGAATCGCGTCACGCAGGACCGCCTCGGCGCGGAGGTTCCGGATCGGCTTTCCATCTGCAGTGGCGGCCGGCGCCGTCAGGGTCGCCGTCACGTCCGGATGTTCCATGGAGCCGGACAGCCGGGCCTCGACGCCCGCGCGCCCGGTCAGCCGCCCGTCGAGGTCCGCGAGACTTTTGAGGTCGAGGCGAGCCGTCACGTCCGCGGCGGTCGCGGTCGCCTGTCCTTCCAGCGTCGCGGTGAGCCCCGCGCCCTCCAGGCGCAGGTGTTCGAAGCCGTAGCCGTCGAAGGACTGAGAGATCCGCCCCTGCAGGGTGGGGGTGCGGCCGAGGGTGCGGTCGGCGGCGCGGTTGCCGGTGACCAGGCCGCCGGCGGTCACGGCGAGGTCGGCGGCGAGGGCCTTGCGGGCCGGGTCGCCGCTGAGCCGCRCCTTGGCATCGAGGCTCCCGGCAAGGCCCTGTCCGGCGAGGCCGGAGAAGACGGACAGGTCGGGCAGCGCCGCATCCAGTGTCCCTGTCAGGGTGTTCTGTCCAAGCCGACCGGCATAGGAGGCCCGCGCCGTGTCCGATTCGAGCCGCAGCGTCGAGACATCGACGATGCCGTCGGCCCCCGAGGCGGCCCGGAACGTCACCTGCGCCCGGCTGCCGATCGCCCGGCGGAGGGCCGGGTCGGACAGCTTCAGCCCTTCCACCCGTCCGTCCGCCGTGATCGCGAAACGCTGCGTCGCGGGCTCGCCCTCGGGGGTGATGCCGAGATTCGCCTCGATCCGGTCGAGGCTGGACTCACGACTGTGCAGGCCGGCGGCGTCGAGGCGTCCCCGCACCGTGGGAGCGCTCAGCTTTCCCTTGAGGCTCCCGTCGAACACCAGCTTGCCGATCTCGGCCTCGCCGGCCCGGGTGACCTCGCCCTCCGTCGGTACCGCCCGGGCCTGGAGCGTCAGGTCGGCGACGCGATCCGGGCTCAGGCTGCCGCCGGCCGCGAGACGCGCCGTGCGGGAGGTCAGTTCCAGCCGGTCGATGCGGAAGGCGCCACTATCCGCAAAGGCGAGGCCGCCGTCCAGCTTGGTGGTGCCGGCGAAGACCGCGGCTGCCGGACCCGGCATCAGCCCTTCGATGCGCGCCGCGAGATCGAGGGCGAGGCGCCGCTCGGCGCCGATACGGGAGATCTTCGCGCCACCCCTGGCGCCGATCTCGGGGCCGGCCGCGAAATCGAGCTTGGCCGCCCACGCGTCGAGCGTCCCTGTCCCGGCCAGGTCGAAGTCGATCGGCGGTGTCCCGGGAAGGTTGGCCGCCTTCGAGAGCAGCCCACCCGCCGGCTCGACGAGATTCGCCTTCAGTTCGAGCCGCTCGCCGTTCGGCACGAACAGGAGCGACAGCAGGAAGCGGCCCGGCGTATCGAGGCGCTGCGCCCTGGCCTGCAGGTCGAGCCCCTCGCTGGCTGCGCCGAGCCGCGCCCGGCCTTCGGCGGACAGCCGCGCGGGTTGACCGGCGACGGCCTCGCCGAGCGTCAACTCCGCCAGCTTGAAGCTCTTGATCTCGACCTTCACCGGCAGGTCGGGCAGCAGCTTGCCGTCGGGCTTCGCCTCCGGCGGCGGTGGCCCAGGGACGGGGCGGCGCAGAATGTCGAGACGCCCGATCTCCAGGCTCTCGACCTCGAGCCGTCCCGACAGCAGGGCGAGTCGGCGCCAGACGATGCGGGCTCGGTCGAGCTTCAGCCAGACGCCGTCGCGGTCGCTCAGCGCCACGTCCCGGATGGTGGCGTCCGAGGACAGGGCGCCGTCCACCGCCCCGATCGCCACCCGCGACGACGGTGTCGAGAGCGCCCGAGACAGGAGGCTACCCAGGACCGACCTGTCGCCCTCTTCGGCGCGCGTCCGCGTGACGGCCCAGGGCAGTAGCAGGGTCATGCAGATCAGGACGAGGGCGGCTCCCTGTCTGCCGCGGCGGGACGGATTCGCGGCGCGCCGCGCCGGGCCGGTCCGGTTTTCCATTCAGAACGCCTGCCCCAGGCTAAGATACAGAACGGCCGGGCGGACGTGCCCGCCTTTGTAGGGGTCGAGCGGAAAGGCGAGATCCGCACGGATCGGGCCGATGCCCGTGTAGTAGCGCAGGCCGATGCCGACCGATTTCCGGATCTTCGCGTCGAAATCCGGCGTCGCCGAGGCGAAGGCGGTGCCGGCATCGAAGAACGGCACCACGCCGATCGTGTCGGTGACCTTGATGCGGGCTTCCAGAGACGCTTCCAGCAGGCTGCGACCGCCGATCGGCAGGTTGTACGGACCGATCGGTCCGAGGGTCCGGTACGGGTATCCGCGCACGGAGCCGCCGCCCCCTGCGAAGAACCGGAAATTGTCCGGGATATCCCCCAGGGGCGCACCGGAGACCGAGCCGAAGCCGATCCGGCCCGCCAGGATGGTGCGGGCCTCGTCGTCGAGGGCGTAGTAGGTGGAGCCCTGCGCCTTGGCGACGACGATGCCGGGCGAGGAGATCGCCCCGGGATAGACCGCCAGCGATGCGATGGCCCGGACGCCCCGGGTCGGATCGAGGAGGCTGTCGGTAGAATCGTAGGTCATCGAGGCTGGAACTCCGATCAGCCGGTAATCGACCGTGCCGAGCGCGTCCTTCGAGCGGCCGAACTGGGCGTCCAGGCCGACCTGTGCCGAGAAGGTGTCGGAAAACCGGTGCCGGATCGCCCCGGAGGCGCCGCCGCCATCCACCAGGTAGCTCTGCTGCACCTCGCGGGTGACGAAGGCGTTGGCCAGCAGGTCGTTGCGCGTTCCCCACAGCGCCGGCTGGACGTAGGTCGCCGAGAGACGTCCGCCCAGACCGTTGGTGCCGATGCCGGCAGCCTTGCGCTGGTTGGCGAACGGGTCGTTGCCGAGGCCCAGATAATAGATGTCGGCATCGAGCCGGAAGGTCTCGCCGCCGCCGAACAGATTCCGGTTGGCGTAGTAGGCGCGCACCCCCGGGCCGTCGACGGTCGAGTATCGCGCCGAGACGCCGACGAGGTTGCGCTCCCGCTCGCTGACCTCGACGAACAGGGGCAGGTTGCCGTCCGCGTCCAGTGCCGTACCTTCGCGGACGCGCACGCCGCCGACCCCCTCGATCCGGGCGACCGACCGCCGAATCGCCGCCACCGCCTGGGGCGAATACGGATCGCCCGGCTCGGCATAGATGAAGGAGCGGATCGTGGCCGGATCGATGCCGGGGGCGCCCCTCACCGCGACCGCGCCGAGTCTGGCCACGGGCCCGGGATCGACCGTGAAGGTCACGTCCATCACATGGGCGGAGTCGTCGACCACCGGATCGCGGGCGACGACCTTGGCGAAGGGGTGGCCCTGCGCGCGGAAGTGGTCGACGATCTGCGCCTCGCGGGCCAGCACCGTGGCGGAGCGGGCGGGCACATCCGCATCGACGCGGGTGATGCGCGGCGGCAGAATGATATCCGGGAAGGCATGTCCCGCTAGGTCGCGAGCCTCGATCCGGCGCACACGATAGAGCGGCCCGAGATCGACCGCGATCCGGACCGGGACCAGGCCGCGATTGCGCCAGGTCTCGGCGGCCCTGACCGCGGCCAGCGACGCGCCCGCCGCCGGCACGCCGTCGACCCAGACCGTCACCGTTCCTTGGTAGTAGCCGTAGCCCGAGAGAACGTCGGCGAGCTTGGCGCGGTCGGTCTCGGCCCGGCGCAGCAGGCCTTCGCCATCGGGTGGCGGCTCCTGGCGCAGACGGTAGAGGGTCGCGGTGTCCTGCAACGCCCGAAGCACGTCGGAATCGTCGGTACCGGTGATCCGCAGCGCGTATGGCAGGGCCGCGGGACTGGGCGCGGGCGGCTCCGGTTCGCTGCCGAACAGACCGAACAGGTCGAAGGCGCCCGCCGGGACGGGGGCCAAGGCGGCGAGTGAGATAGCGAGCAGGACAAGACGAGGCAGCCGCAATGCGCGCCAGAGCTCTGTTCTGTCCGGTTGCTTGTCGGGAGCGGAAACTCGCAAACCGCGGTCTTCAGCCCCGATCGAGGTCGGCGGTGCCGCCCGCGTCAGCCATCATCGTCGATCCCCCCTTACGCCGCAGAACGGCGTACCCCGTTCCATCTTAAAGCCAGGTGCCTCTGAGTCCAACACCGGCCGCAAGGCCCCGAACGGCGACTTCCGGGATCGATCGTCGCGGAGTGCCGCATGCTGACGTTTCGGGCTTGAGAGATCGTTGGCACGGCGCGCGCGAGCCCCCCCTCCCCTGCTGGCACTCCGCTCCGGAAGCGCTTCCCGCGCGATCGCACGCAAGCGCGATCGGCCGCATCCCAAAGAAAAACCCGCCGCGCATGTGAGCGTGGCGGGTTGTTTGGTATTGGGATTTGGTTGCGGGGACAGGATTTGAACCTGTGACCTTCAGGTTATGAGCCTGACGAGCTACCGGGCTGCTCCACCCCGCGCCAAGTGTGTGCGGCTGGTCCGGAGTGCGCCGGCTCGTGTGAGCGCGGGCGGTGTGTCCGGGGCCGGATCGGTGTTCGTGTCGAGGGAATGCCGGTCTGGAC